>JBAPWU010000713.1:0-2917 GCA_049283855.1 Kineosporiaceae bacterium | reverse complement strand
GAGTACGCCCGCGGCGGCCTCGCCGTCGACAGCTGCGTCCACGCCCGCTGCGTCGTCGGCGCCTGCTGCTGCGGGCCCGATCGTCGAGGTCGCGGCGGCCAATCCTGACTTCTCCACCCTGGTGGCCGCGGTGAAGGCTGCCGGGCTGGTCGACACCCTCAACGGGGCCGGACCCTTCACCGTCTTCGCCCCGACCAATGAGGCGTTCGCGGCACTGCCGGCGGGTCTGCTCGACAAGTTGCTGCTGCCGGCCAACAAGGATGCTCTGACCAAGATCCTTACCTACCATGTGGTCGCGGCCAAGGTCATGGCCGCGGACGTGAAGCCTGGCAAGGTCAAGACGGTTGAGGGAGGCGAGATCACCATCGCGACCGACGGTGGTGTGAAGGTCAACGAGGCCAGCGTTACCGCGACCGACGTCGCGGCCTCCAACGGCGTCATCCACGTGATCGACAAGGTGTTGGTTCCCGCCGACGTGGACGTCAGCAAGCTCTGACCCACCCGCGCCACATCGACCTGGCCCGCTCCCCGGACACGGGGAGCGGGCCTGGTCAAGTGTCTACATGAAACAAACCGGCGCTTCGGATCTGGTGACGTTGCAGGCCCCCCTGGCGCCAGGACTGGACCGATGCTGCGTGACGTGAGCTACGGGAATGAGGTTCAACGGTTCTGCCTCGCATGGCGTGCCCCTCAGCCAGACGCGCCCGATTCGGTCCTGGATCGCGTTGGCAGTACACGGTTCGCTCCAGGTATCGACCAGTCAGCGAGTATCCCTCAACCCACCGGATCACCGTCCAGGCAGCACGTCCCGGCGGGGAGCATTTCGCGGCCATACTGGCCCCCGACGTGCTGCCCGTCCGGCTGACGGGCGCATCGCGCGGGGTGGTCGGCCCATCGGGCGACCTACGCGGTCACCACCGCCGCCCTGGTGGCCGTGCTGCGGTCCCTGAACGCCCAATCCAGGTCCTGGCCGGATAGCATCACCGAGCAACTGGCGGCCCACTCCGACGGCGCGATCTTCACCAGCCTGCCACGCTCCGGCACCGTCTCAGGTGTCGACGAAGGATTGCGGGACCAACACGTGCAGCGCCTGAGGCACCACCCGGATGTCGATCGGGGTTTGTCCGACGATCTCCCCGTCCACGTCCACCGGCAGCGGACGGTCGGTGCTCACCGAGAAGTCGCTGCCGAGCAGGTATCCCTTGTGCTCACTGGGTTGTCGGGCGGTGAGTGCTTGGCGCACCGTGGCCACCACCGTGGAGAAGCGGGATCGCCCGCCCAGGGTGTAGGCCATCAGCAGCCGGTCGTTGAGGCTGGCGTCGGCGGCGATCGGGGTACCCGCGTGCACCGACCCGTTGGCGATGTTGAGTTGGTGGGTGCGCACCCGCCAGGTGGTCGTGCCACTGCGCACTGCCGCGGTGAACGGGGTGTGCCGCAGTAGTGTGCGGGCACCGGTCAGGGCGTAGGCGGTGCGCCCGATGCGGCGCTTGAGCTGGTGGGGGGTGCGCCCGGCCACCTCACCGGAGATCCCGATGCTCACCAGGTTGGCGAAGTGCCTGCCGTTGACCAGACCGAGATCGATGTCCGCGACCTTGCCGTTGCTGATCACCTCGACGGCATCCGGCAACCGCAGTGGCAGGCCGAGCGAGCGGCCGAAGTTGTTCGTCGTGCCCAGCGGCAGGTAGCCCAGCACCGTGGTCGAGTGCGCGAGGTGATGGACGACGTGCGAGACGGTGCCGTCGCCGCTACCCACCACGAGCAGGGTGGGCGCTTCGGCAGCGATCCGGGGCAGCAGATCGGGCAACTGCCCGGCCGGGTCGTCGACCAGGTGCTCGGCGCTCACGGTCCAACCGCGCGACTCCAGGGACGCTCGCGCCTGCTGGTGCATGGCCGCCCCGCGCCGTGATCGGACGTTGATCAGCAGCGTCAGGCGGCGTTCGCGCGCCAGCCGCTCCTGGAGCTGTCGCTTCGTGATCACCGTGACGCCCCCGATTCCTCCACACCAGGTTGAGTGTCAGCCTGCCCCACACCGACCCGATAGCCCTCATGAGGCTGACCGACCAACCTGTGAGGTCCCTGGGTACCGACAGGGGTGACGTGGTTACGCCTGCCCGCACCGACCACTCAGTCGGCGTCGAGATCACGCAGACTGCGTTCGGTCAGCCGGACCCACGGGGTAAGCGTGAGCGCCGAATCGAGTGGCTACCGCCGGGGATCTGGAGTCGGTTCCCCGCACTTGAGCCGACCTGACGGCGAGGCTGACGTTGGACGCCTCGCCCGCCGGGTCGCGGACGCGGGTGGAGCCCGCGTGGCTGGGACTCCTACCAGCGAGATGGTGACCACGACGACCGCGACCAGGTGGCAGGCACCCTGTGTCGCCTCGTGCCGGCGCTTCGGGCGGGCCGGCGGCTACTGTGGCCCGCCGGGCTCAGCCGGCCAGCGAGCCGCCGAAGATCTGCCAGGCAAGGGCCGTCTTGGCCACCAGGCTGAGCACGAGGTAGACCTTCTCGCCGAACGCGTAATCGGCCCATCGTCCGACGCGGCGGTACTGCAGCCATTGGTTGAGCGCGAAGCTCATGAAGAAGACGAACAGGGAGGTGACGATCCCGTAGACGAACCCCGGTACCTCGTTCGTGGAGCTCCTGCTGGCGCCGACCAGGTTGATGATGATCGCGAGCCAGGGGGCCGCGCCGGCGATGCAGCCGAACCAGAACGGGAGCATCGTCGTCCTGGACCGGCCGGGAGGGTTCATCAGCTCCTGGATCCAGCCGAAAAGGATCATGGAGACATTGGCCCCGATGATCGCGATCACCTCGGTGATCCCGGTCAGCCCATTGTAGAAACCGATCAGCAGCACCATGATCGTCGCACTGAGGGAGTACTCCATCCACCGAAAGCGGTTCAGGCCTGCCCGCAG
>JBAPWU010000712.1:0-4414 GCA_049283855.1 Kineosporiaceae bacterium | reverse complement strand
GTCTCGCCGAACAGGTCCCCGCCGCCGCCGGCGGTGCGCAGCCGGCCGGGCCCTCCACTGCGCCAGACCGCATAGCCGATGGCGGCCAGGATCACGGCGACCAGGATCCCCAGGCCCAGTGCCCAGGCGGGGCTGCGGACCCCTGGCACCGCATCGAGCAGGTCGGTCAGGCGGTCCAGGAGCCAGGCCAGGGCGCGCTCGACGAACCCGGGGCGGGCCTGCTGGTACTCGCGCCGGGAGAGTTCCTCGGCGGCCCAGCGGCGGGCCTCCTCGCGGCCGGGGTCCAGCGGCTCGGCCACCGCGAACAGCACGGCTCAGCCCTCGCGGGTCTCGAGGCCGGCGCTGGCCGCCCGGACCAGTTCGACGTCCAGCCCCTCGGCCCGCATCCGGCGGTCGATGTAGAGCAGCGAGGTGACGGCGGCCGAGAACGGGGTGAACACGGTGCCGGTGACGATCTCGCCGATCCCGGACAGCGCGGCCGCGACGAACGTCATCCCGGCCGCTCCTCCGGCGTTGTCGGCGATCAGGGTTCCGACCTGGGTGAACGGCACGCTGACCATTCCCGAGCCGATCCCGACCACGAACGAGGTGAGGAGCTGGATCCCGAACAGGCGCCACCATGACCCGCGCACCAGGCGCCACGACCGGCGCAGGGCCGCGACCGGGCTTAGGTTCTCCAGCAGCAGGGCCGGCCCGGCGAGGGAGATGCGGATCCACAGGAAGACGGTCACGCCGATCACCAACGGCAGTCCCACCAGCAGTGACGTCACTCCGACGGCGGCTCCGGCGTCGGAGCTGACGGCCAGACCGGCGAAGGTCAGCGCGACCAGGATGCCGGTGATCAGGCCGACGGCCAGACCGGGCAGCAGCATGCTCAGCAGCGCCAGGCCGATCACCGCGCCCAGCCGTGGCCGGACGCGGCGCCACAGCGCCCGCGGCTCCATCCGGCGACCCAGGACCGCCTCGCTGACCGCGACCACGAGCAGAGCGGTCAGTGCGGTCGTGGCCAGCGCCTTGACCAGGGTGCTGACCATCAGCCCGCCCAGCCCGCCGAGCAGCGGCCCGAGGACCTCGACGCCGAGCTCGCCGGTCTGCTCGGCCTGGGTGGTGAGCCGCTCGACATCGGCCAGCTGCATCAGCAGGTAGAACTGGGGGAACAGGCCGATGACCGCCACCACGATCATGATCACGGAGGAGATGCCGAGCATGGTGCGCGGGTTCGTCCGGATCGCCTGGAACGACCCGTCGTAGATCTCGCCCAGGGTCAGGGGCCGCAGCGGCACGATTCCCGGCCGCGGGCGCCACAGCCCGGTACCTCCCCCGGCCGGTGGCGGCGCTCCGTAGGCCGGCTGCGCGTCGGCCGCGGGGGGAGGCCCATAGCTCGGGGTCCCGTGACCGGGCGGAGTGCCGTAGCCCGGCGGAGTGCCGTAGCCCGGCGGAGTGCCGTAGCCCGGGGGAGTGCCGTAGCCCGGCGGAGTGCCGTAGCCCGGGGGGATCCCGTCGCCGGGCGGGGCGCCCCACTGGGGCATCCCGCCCCATTCACCCGAAGCGGGCGGGTCTGGCATGGGAGGACCCCTTCTCCGGCTGCGGACCGTGACCTCTTGATTCTGCCCGCAACGACGCGGTTCGGCGGTACCCGGTCTCGTCGGTGCGTCGGCGGTGACACCATGAGCAGATGAGAGGACGCGTCCTGGTGGTCGACGACGACACCGCGCTGGCCGAGATGCTCGGAATCGTGCTACGGGGTGAGGGTTTCGAGCCGGTCTTCTGCGCCGACGGTTCCGGGGCGCTCGAGGTGTTCCGTGCCACCCGCCCCGATCTGGTGCTGCTCGATGTGATGCTGCCCGGCCGCGACGGGATCGAGGTCTGCCGGCAGATCCGCTCGGAGTCCGGGGTGCCGATCGTGATGCTCACCGCCAAGACCGACACCGTGGACGTCGTCCTCGGCCTGGAATCGGGCGCCGACGACTACATGGTCAAGCCGTTCAAGCCCAAGGAACTGGTCGCCCGGGTGAGAGCCCGGCTGCGCCGCAGCGACGAGCCGGTCCCGGAACTGCTCGAGCTCGGTGACCTCACCATCGACGTGGCCGGTCACTCGGTGCGCCGGGACGGGGGCCCGATCGGGCTCACCCCGCTCGAGTTCGACCTGCTGGTGGCGCTGGCCCGCAAGCCCTGGCAGGTGTTCACGCGCGAGGTGCTGCTGGAACAGGTCTGGGGGTACCGGCACGCGGCGGACACCCGGCTGGTCAACGTTCACGTGCAGCGCCTTCGCTCCAAGATCGAACGCGACCCGGAGCGCCCCGAGATCGTGGTGACCGTGCGGGGAGTCGGCTACAAGGCGGGGCCTGCGTAGATGTCGGCGAGGGGCGCCAGGGCCGGTGGCCGGCGTGCGGTGCGCCGCGGGGTTCGGGCCGTGCGCAGCCGATGGCGCCGCTCCCTGCTGCTGCGGGTGGTCGCGGCGACGCTCGCGCTCGGCATCCTGGTCCTGCTGGTCGTGGGCCAGTTGCTGCTGCAGGCGATCAGCGACGGTCTGGTCGACTCGGCCCGCACGGCCGCGCAGAACGACGCCACCCAGCAGACCCAGAACACGATCTACAGCCACCGGGCGCAGAAGTTCGAGGACGAGCAGGAGTTCCGTACCTGGACGGCGCAGAAGCTGAACGATCTGCACGGCCCGGCGGACGCGCCGCTGCGCTATGTCGCTCTGCTCAAGGCGCTGGGCACCGCCCCGGGGCCGATGACCGACCAGGGCCTGGGCGTGGTGCCCAGCGCGATCCCGACCGAACTGCGCCGTGAGGTCGCGGCCAGCCACGACCAGTTGATCACCCAGGTGCTCACCCTGCCGGTGCGTGACGAGTCCGGCGGCATGACCGAGCAGGGTGTGATCGCCGTGGGCAGCGCGCTCGACCTCGGCCCGCTCGGCGCCGGCGCCGACGAGCAGGGCCGGGGCCGCTACGAGCTCTACTTCGTCTACCCGCTCGCCCGTGAGGTGGCCATCCTCGCCAATGTCCAGCGCACGTTCCTGGTCGGCGCGGTGGCGCTGCTGGTGCTGATCGGCCTGGTCGCCTGGGTGGTCACCCGGCAGGTCGTGGACCCGGTGCGCCAGGCCGCGCTGGCGGCCGAGCAGCTCGCCTCGGGCCGGCTCGACCGGCGGATGCCGGTGCGGGGCGAGGACGATCTGGCCCGCCTCGGCCGCGCCTTCAACGAGATGGCGGCCAGCCTGGAACGCCAGATCCACCAGTTGGAGGAACTGTCGCGGGTGCAGCGCCGGTTCGTCTCCGACGTCTCCCACGAGTTGCGCACCCCGCTGACCACGATCCGGATGGCCGGCGAGGTGATCTACGAGGCCCGGGCCGACTTCGACCCGGCGCTGGCCCGCACCTCCGAGTTGCTGCAGACCCAGCTCGACCGGTTCGAATCGCTGCTCTCGGACCTGCTCGAGGTCAGCAGGTTCGATGCCGGCGCGGCCGTGCTGGAGGGTGAGCCGGTCGACCTGCGCAAGCTCGTGCACCGGGTGGTCGACCACCTGCGGCCGCTGGCCGAACGCAGGGGGAGTCGGCTCACCGTGCACGAGCCCCGCGGCGTCGTGCTCGCCGAGGTGGACGGCCGCCGGGTCGAGCGGATCCTGCGCAACCTGCTCGGCAACGCCATCGAGCACGGCGAGGGGCGCCCGGTCGAGGTCCGGGTGGCGATGGACGACGAAGCGGTCGCGATCGGCGTCCGCGATCACGGCGTGGGGCTGAGCCAGGCCGACGTCCGCCTGGTCTTCGACCGGTTCTGGCGCGGCGACCCGGCCCGGGCCCGCAGCACCGGAGGTACCGGGCTGGGCCTGGCCATCGCGCTGGAGGATGCCCACCTGCACGGCGGCTGGTTGCAGGCCTGGGGTGAACCGGGGGCGGGTGCGCACTTCCGCCTGACTCTTCCGCGCCACGGCGGCGCCGTCCTGGCCGGTTCGCCGTTGCCCCTGGTGCCCCTCGATGCACCCGCCGCCACGCGCAGCGGCGCGCTGACTGCTCCGGGCCGGGCCTGACCGTGCGGCGCGGACCGGTCTGGATCGCCGCGGCGCTGGCGGTGATGTCGGTGCTGACCGGATGCGTCAGCATCCCGGCCGAGGGCCCGGTCCAGCCCGGGCGGGCCCTGGTCGATGCCCAGCGCCCGCCGCGGGTGCAGTTCTACGCCTTCGGCCCGGCGCAGGGGGACAGCCCGGTCGGGGTCGTGCGGGGGTTCCTGCGCGCCGCGGCCGACTTCAGCGTCGACCACAACGTGGCCCGCAGCTTCCTCACCGCCGACAAGCGGACGACGTGGCGCCCGGTCAGCCCGGTGATCGTCTACCGGGGCTCCGCCGGCACGGTGGACGTGGCCCAGGCCGCGGCCTGGGCCGGGCGCGCGGTCCCGCCCGGCGCATCCCCCACGT
>JBAPWU010000711.1:0-2238 GCA_049283855.1 Kineosporiaceae bacterium | reverse complement strand
GCCTTGGCCCTGGCCGTCGTCCTGGCCACCGCCTTGGGCGTGACCACCGCCGCTGCCCGCTGCGCGGCGGCCTTGGTGGCGGCGTCCCGCGCGGCCTTGGCCGCCACCCGGGTGGCCACCCGGGTGGTCGCGGTCAAGGTGCCCTGGTCGAAGACCACCGTGGCCGTCGTGGGAGCGGTCAGCGGGGCGCCCGTGGCCAGCCCGCCCCGCGCACCGAGCACGGAGGTGCCGGCCAGGTTCGCCGACAGCAGATCGGCCCCGAGCAGCGGAAGGCTGGCGCTGTGCGGGGAGCGGTCCAGGGGCTGCTGGGTCACGGCGCCGGCCGGCAGGGCGAACGAGGCGACGAGCCCCGAGGACACGGCGATGGCTGCACCACCGCGGCCCAGGGCCTCCACCCGGTCACCAACGACCTGGGTGATCCCGGTACTGATGGTCGACAAGGGCGTGGTCGCCCTGTTGCACGCACGATGGCGCGCCGTGGCGCGGTCGGTCACGGTATGCCTCTCCGGACGCCTACGAGGTCAGCTGTCGGGTTCGGATGGGAGAAGTCACCCGGCCGTGAACCGCTCCGCGGCAACCAGTGTCGGTCGTCGCCGAGCCGTTTCCGGCTTAACCCCAAGGAGCCTCGGACTGCCGACCTCACCCGGAGGTGAGATCCCGTGGCCCCGATATTGGGTCCCCCGCCTCTGCCAGCGGTGTGTGGCGTCTCCGGTCGGTGGCAGAGCTCGGCGTCCGCCCGGAGGCCTTCCCCTGGGAGGGAAAGCGTTCCGCACGCTACCCGAGGCCGATAGGCAATGTCACATATTGATAACCACATTCGCGCGTGTCGTACACGACATGGATCAGTGTGCTCACACGGTGTACGAGGCCGGTCACGGGGCTCGGTCGACGAAGACATGCTGCGCGTCGGCGAGGCTGAGGTCGAGCTCGCCGCCGTCGCCGCGCACCCGGACAACGGCCCCGACCCGTTGCGCGCTCACCCGCCGGCCGGGCCTGAGCGCAGACCTGACCAGTTGGGTGAGCAACGCGCTGTCGCTCTGCAGGGGCTCACCCAGTCGACGCACGACCAGGCTCACCTCGCCGTCGGAGGGGGTCCCACCGGTCGCCTCGGTCAGCGGCTGCACGCCGTGCCGGAATCCGTCCGAGGGCGGCCCGCCCAGTTCGGCCAGGCCGGGAATCGGATTGCCGTAGGGCGACTCGTGAGGGGCCGTGAGCATGGCGAGCAGCTTGCGCTCGACCCGGTCGCTCATCACGTGCTCCCAGCGGCAGGCCTCCTCGTGCACGTACTCCCACTCCAGGCCGATCACGTCGAGCAGCAGGCGCTCGGCGAGGCGGTGCTTGCGCATCACTCGGGTGGCCTTCTCCCGGCCGTCGTCGGTCAACTCGAGGTGGCGGTCGTCGGAGACGTGCAGCAGCCCGTCCCGCTCCATCCGGGCCACGGTCTGGGAGACGGTGGGACCCGAGTGCCCGATCCGCTCGGCGATCCGCGCGCGCAGCGGGACGATCCCCTCCTCCTCGAGCTCGAAGATCGTTCGCAGGTACATCTCGGTGGTGTCGATCAGGTCGCTCACCCTGCGCCGCTCCTCCCGGGTACGCCACGCCAGCGCGGCCCTGCCTGATTGTCGCCGATCCCGCCCCTCGCGCGGACCTGCCCCCGGCTGGCTACCCTCGGCCGGTGACCACCACCATTCTGTGGCTACGCCGCGATCTTCGCCTGAGCGACCATCCGGCCCTGCTCATGGCCGGTGCGGACGGCGCCCGGGTGCTGCCGCTGTTCGTGATCGACCCCGCGCTGTGGGGTCCGTCCGGCGCTCCCCGGCGGGTGATGCTGGTGCGTTCGCTGCGGGCGCTGGACGCGGCCATGGACGGCCACCTCGTCGTCCGGCACGGCGATCCGGTGCGGATCGTGCCCGAGGTCGCGGCCCAGGCGCGGGCCGACGCCGTCCACGTCAGCGCGGATGCCGGGCCCTACGGGCGAGCCCGCGACGAGTCGGTGGCCCTGGCCCTGCGCGAGGCCGGACGCGCGCTGGTGCGCACCGGCACCCCGTACGCGATCGGTCCCGGCACCCTGCTCAACGGGTCGGGAACGCCGTACCAGGTCTTCACCCCGTTCCGGACGGCGTGGCTGCGGCACGGGTGGCCGGCCCCGGCCACGGCTCCGGCGCACCGGCACTGGGCGAAAGGCGTGCACAGCGACGAGCTGCCGAAGGAGCCGGACCTGGGCGAGCTGACGCTGCC
>JBAPWU010000710.1:0-5502 GCA_049283855.1 Kineosporiaceae bacterium | reverse complement strand
GTGCTGATGCCGGTCGCCCCGGCGGGCGGCACGCGGTGCGCGGCGTCGCCGACCAGGAAGATCGGGCCCGACCGCAGCTGTCGCGCGGTCTGCGCGGCCGCCGTCCAGACCCGGTGGCCGAGCACCTCCAGGGCGAGCCCCGGCGTCCCGATCGCCGCACGGATCCGCTCGGCCGCGTGCGCCCCGTCCGGATCGGTGGGGTCGACCGGGCCGCTGAGCACCCACCGGTCGTCGGGGTGGGTCCACAGCAGCACCGACCCCGTGCCGGTGAGGACGTACAGCCCACACGGGTTCCGCCCCACATAGGGGCTCAGGTCGGCGCGGAAGGCGGTCCACGTGCGGGCACCCAGGTCGGGCTCGCCGTCCATCTGGATGCCGAGCATGCCCCGAATCCCGCTGTGGACGCCGTCCGCCGCGACGACGTACCTGGCCTCGACACCGTGTTCGCGGCCGTCGCCGCCCTCGACGAGGGTGGCGACGGCACCGGCGGGGCGTATCTGCAGGGTGGTGAGTTCGATGCCCTGCTGCACGGTCGCGGCCGGCCGGGCGGTGGCGTGGGTGCGCAGTTGCTCCTCGAACACGTCCTGGGCGAGGGCGAGCCCCTCGCACGGGCTGATCTCGTCGTCGACCGCGGCGCTGATCTGCTCGCTGCGTGTCGGCGGTGCGCTCAGCACCGGGTGCCACTGCGCGCCGGGTGTGATCGGCAGTCCGACGGCCCGCAGCGCGACCTCCACCCCGCAGCTGCGCGCGATCTCCATCGCCCGGGCGTGGACGCCGCGCGCGCGGGGCAGCCTCGAGGGCCGCGTCCGCTTGTCGACCAGCATCGAGGCGACCCCGTGCCGGGAGAGCAGCAGCGAGAGGGTCAGGCCTGCAGGGCCGCCGCCCACGATCAGGACCGGTGTCGTTGTCGGGAGTGCCGTCATGGTCAGCCGCCCTTCGGCATAGTTTTACTATGACGACGAGAGTGTTAGTCTGACGGCGTGGATGTCAAGCCCGAACCCACACACCGCCAGCGTCAGGCGGCGCAGACCCGCCGCCTGATCGCCGCGGCCGCCCGTGAACTGTTCGTCGAGCGCGGCTACGTGGCCACGACGATCGCGGCGATCTCCGAGCGGGCCGACATCCCGGTGCAGACCGTCTACTCCGCCCTCGGCAGCAAGGCGCGCATCCTGCAGGAGGTCACCCGTCTGGCGATCGGTCCGCTGGCTGTGACCGAGACCTGGCTGCAGGTCGCCGCCGGTACTCCCGAGGAGGGGCTGCGGATCACCGCCGGCCTGCAGCGGCGCCAGTACGAGCAGATGTACGACGTGGTGATGACCCACCTCGAGGGTGCCCGCGTCGACCCGGACATCGCCCGGATCACGGCGGACATCCTGGCCAACCGGGAGCGGGGGTTCGGGGCATTCCTGGAGTCGATCGCGACGCACCTGCGCCCGGGCATGGACGCACAGCGGGCCCTGGACGTCTACCTCACCCTGGTGCTGCCCGAGGTCTACCGGTGTCTGGTCCTGGAGCGTGGCTGGAGGCCGGCGCAGTACGAGTCCTGGCTGGGCGACCAGCTGGTGCATGAACTGCTCGGCCGCTGAACGTGGTCGTCGCGACAGGTGGCGGTGAGTGCGGGCCGCTACCTGGCGTTGTCCTCGACTCGGAACACTGGGTGGTCGGGGGCGATGCGCAGGAGAGCGGCGTCGTCGGCGTCCGGTCCGACGCCGCCGAAGAACACGCCGACCTCCATCTTCCAGCGCGCGAGGTAGGCCCGTAGGACGGGCACCTTGTCGGCGTCGGCGATCTCGGCGGCCCGGAACGTCTCAGCGTGACGGCCGAGGCGGAGCGAGCCTTCCCCCGCGGTGCGGAGGTTGCGCACCCACTGCGTCACTCCCCGCGGGGCGACCAGGTAGCGGCGGCCGTCGAGGGTGAGCAGGTTGACCGGAGTCTGCCTGATCTGGCCGCTCGTCCGGCCGCGCACCTCCAGGATGCGCGATCCCCAGACACTCACCCCGGCTCGGGTTGCGGAGACCACCAGGCGGTTGAAGACGTTGCGGGTGAACCAGCCAGGCTGCAGGTAGCGATCGGTGCCCATGCGGCAAGCATCCCCCGTGCCCGGCCCCACCGCATTCAACGGCCTTTCCGACATGCCGACGTCGCGTGCGTGCGACACTCCCGCGATGGCCTATGACGAGGACCTTGGGGACCGAGTCCGCGAGCTTGTCAAGGATCAGGAGGGCCTCACCGAGAGGCGCATGTTCGGGGGCCTGGCGTTCTTGATCCACGGCAACATGGCGGTCAGCGCGAGCAGCCGGGGTGGGCTGCTGCTGCGGGTCGATCCCGCGCAGACCGAGGCGCTGGTGCATGAACCCGGCGCGCGCAGGTTCGACATGCGAGGACGCGAGATGGACGGCTGGCTCCACCTCGACCCCGACGTCCTCTCGACGGACCGCGAGCTCGAGCAATGGGTCGCCCGAGGCCTGGCCTACGCCCGGTCACTGCCCGCGAAGCCGTAGCGTCGACAATTCGTGGACGGGATCTGTCGATCCCGGCTCCAGTCGCCCGTCGAGTGGGTGTCGGTCAGGACGTTCCGGTCCTGGGCCGCAGCCGAACCACTCGAAGCGAAGGAGCACGACATGTCGAACTACCTCCTGGCCTACACCGGTGGCGCCCAGCTGAGCACGCCCGAGGAGCAGGCCGAAGCGATGGCCGCGTGGGGCGCCTGGTTCGGTGCCCTCGGCGGCGCCGTCGTGGACGGCGGCAACCCGGTGGGCGCTGCGGTCAGCATCGCGGCCGACGGCAGCACCGCCACGGGCGGCGCCTCCGGGCTGACCGGGTACTCGATCCTCTCGGCCGACAGCCTCGCCGTCGCCGTCGACCTGGCGAAGGGATGCCCGCTCCTGCCCAGCGGCGGGTCGGTCGAGGTGTACGAGATCGTTCCGGCGATGTGACGCAGCGGGGACGGGGACACCGCGCGGCGTCCCCGTCCCCCGCCGGTAGAGGCCTTCCGAGAGAACCCGCCAGCGAGGCCTCCCCGCTCAGGTGAGACCGAGACCGTCGAGGGCGCGGCCCAGGCTGTCGCCGTCGGGAGCGCGTACCTGTGGCACGGCGCGCGCACCGGCGTCCACGCCGTCCTCGCCGTCCTCGCCGTACTGCGTGAGCGGAACGCCGTGCGCCAGAACGTGCTCTCCGGCCGACAGTTGCCGGATCGCGATGGCCCGGACCCGCTCGGGACGGGCCCGGGCGAACTCGGCGTACAGGCTCGGGTCGTGCTGGCCGTCGTCGCCGACCAGCAGCCAGCCGATCCGGGGGAAGTCCTCGGCGAGTGAGCGCAGGCAGGCCCGCTTGTGCTCCTGGCCGCTGCGGAACCACCCCGTGTTGGTCGGTCCCCAGTCGGTGAGCAGCAGCGGACCGGCGGGGAAGCCGTGCCGGGCGAGGAAGCGGGACAGCGCACCGGCGGTGTTCCAGGCCCCGGTGGAGACGTACACGGTCGGCGCCCCGGGATGCTCGCGCAGCAGGCCCTCGTACAGGCCGGCCATCCCTGGGACCGGGCGCCGCGCCTGCTCGGGCAACACGAACGTGGTGTACGCGGCGATCAGCGGCCGTGGCAGGAACGTGCGGATCACGGTGTCGTCGATGTCGCTGACGATCCCGAACGTCTCCTCGGCGTCGACCACGAGCAGCGGAGCCACCACCGGGTCGGAGCCGGTCACGGCCAGGGTGACCTGGCGCCATCCGGGCTCGAGCCCCGGGTTGGGCAGACGCACGTCGAGGAACCCCGAACGATCGGTCCGGACGACGTGCCGCACCTGCCCGACGGTGATCGTCACCTCGGTGCCCGCGGCCTCGGCGGTCACGAAGTTGCGCCAGCCCCGGCGCTGATCCAGGTGGTCGGCGGGCCGGCCGGTCCGGGACCGTTCCGGTGGGGCCAGTACCGCCCTGGCCAGCACCCGCACCACCTCGGGACCGCCGTACCCGGTGTAGGGCACCACCCTCGGCAGCCAGCCACGGCGGGTCAACGCCGCACCACGGGCGCGGTTCCAGGCGTCCTCCGCGACTCGGGCGGGGTGCGGCCGGGTCATCGCCTCATCGTGCCCCAGCCCGCGGGTCAGGTCACGTCGCGGCGGGTGGTCAGGAAGGCGCCGAGGACGGCGAGCACGGCGGCGTAGGTGAGCAGCACCAGGGCCGCCTGCCACCAGTGGTCGAAGTACTGGGCCGCCGTGGCGGGGTCGACCTGCTGGCCCTGCGTGGGGTCGCTCGTGATCAGCATGTTGGCCGTGAGGTTCCCCGGGATCCACTTCATCGCGGAGTACCACTCCTTGACGCTGAAGATGATGTTCAGCGCGATCTGCACCACGAACGCCACGCCGACCCCGATCAGCACGGCCGCGATCTGGTTCCGGATCAGCATGCCGATGCCGAAGCCGAACAGGGTCCACACCACGAACGCGATGATGCCGATGCCCAGGGACTTCCAGACCTCGGCGTTGTCGAGCATGGTCGGCTGGTGCTTGACCCAGGCCAGGATCGGCGCCGCGCCGGCGATGCTCGCAGCAGCGTGGACGACGGCGTAGACGGCGCCGATCACGGCGACGGCCACCATCTTGGTCACCATCACCACCCAGCGGTTCGGAGTGCTGAGGAACGTCGCGCTGATCGTCTTGTGCCGGTACTCACTGGTGATCAGCAGGGTGCCCAGGGCCAGCGGGAAGAGCGTTGTCATCTGCTGGACCAGACCCGCGTTGTAGATGAGCTGGGCTGTGCCCACCGTCATCTTCACGAAGGGGTTGCCCTGGTCACTGGCCCCCTGGGTCGCCGCGCTGCTTCCCACCAGGAAGGCGAACCCCAGCGCGATCAGGGCGGCGAGGACGGCCATCCCCAGGGCCATGCCCCACCAGAGCCGGGTGGTGAACACCTTGCGGATCTCGGACCTGATCACCCCGGTCATGCCTGCCCACTCCCGTCGGTGTTCTCGGTCAGCGAGAAGAACGTCGATTCCAGGTCGCCGCCCTGCTCGCGCAGCTCCCACACAGGCAGGCCGGCACTGAGTGCCACGTCGCCGATCAGTCGCAGGTCGCCCGACGAGACCAGCAGTTCGCCGTCCGAGCCGGGCCGGCTCGTCACCTTCGCCGCGGTGTGCAGGGCCTGGGCCAGCCGGACCGGGTCGGAGGTGCGGACGACGGCGGTCACCTCGCCGTGCAGGCTCTCGATCGGGCCGGCCTTGACCAGCCGGCCGTTGTCGATGATGACGATGTCGTCGACGGTCTGCTCGACCTCCTGCAGCAGGTGACTGGAGACCAGGATGGTCCGGCCCTCGCGGCTCAGCTCACGCAGGAACCCCCGCAGCCAGCGGATGCCCTCGGGATCCAGGCCGTTGGTGGGCTCGTCGAGCAGGAGCACCCGCGGGTCGCCGATCATGGCGCCGGCCAGGCCGAGGCGCTGCCGCATGCCCATCGAGTAGCCGCCGGCGCGCTTGCCCGCGGCGGCCGCCAGCCCGACCAGCGCGAGCAGCTCCTC
>JBAPWU010000709.1:0-5858 GCA_049283855.1 Kineosporiaceae bacterium | reverse complement strand
GGCCTCGGCCGCGGACTGGGCGGCCGTGCTGATCGCGGGGCTGCGCACCCGCCTGGCGCAGCTGGCGCCGCCGGACGGGCCGGACGGCTGGCCGGCGCAGATCGTGTTCTTCCAGCACGACGAGGTGATGGTGGAGGCGGTCGCCGAGCAGGCCGGCGCGGTGATCACGGCCGTGGCCGAGGCCGGCGTCGAGGCGACCCGCCTGGTCCTCGGCGACACCGGCGTCCACATCCCCCTCGACGCCGTCGCCGTCACCAGCTACGCCGACAAACCCTGACCCTGGGTCAGCGGTGGGAGAGGGTGGCGGCGGCGCCGGACGGGGCGGTGTCCCGGCCGCGCAGGCGGGACAGCAGCGAGCGGCGGCGAGTGGCCCGCTCGGTGGCCGGAAGCACCTGCTGCATCCGGTGCCGGCGCAACTCCTCGACCAGCTCGTCGTCGATCGGCGCCAGCGGGCCGGTCACCGCCGTGAGCAGCAGGTCGGCCAGGGCCGGGTTGAGCGCCAGGGCCGGCCCGTGCAGGTAGGTGCCGATCACCGCACCCTGCACGGCACCCTCGGTGCGCCGCCCGGGCTCGCCGTTGCCGACCCCGATCTCGACCAGGCCGAGCGGGTGCGCCGAGGGGCCGAGAGTCGTTGCGCCGCCATGGTTCTCGAAGCCGATCAGGTCCGGCAGGTCGATCGCGCCGGCGGGCCGGGCCAGCACGTTCCCGACCGCCCGCCGCTCCAGCCGCCCGGTCGTCACGTCGAGCAGACCGAGCCCCTCGGTCGGCACCCCGCCCACCCCGAGGAAGGCTGTTCCGAGCAGCTGATAGCCGGCGCAGATGCCCAGCACCGCCGCACCCCTGCCGGCCGCCGCGACCAGCGCGCCGTCCACCCGCAGCGCCTCGGCGGCCGCGGTCAGCTTCGCGTCCTCGCCCCCGCCGAGCAGATACACGTCGCCCTCGCGCGGCAGCGCCTCGCCCGGCTCGACGGTGATCAGCTCACAGGGCAGCGACCGCGCCAGCACCCGCTGCCGCAGCACGATGGCGTTGCCCGCGTCGCCATAGGTGCCCAGCAGGTTCGGGTACACGTGCACGATCCGGACGGCGGACTCCCGCGGCGTGGTCATCGGCTCGCCCCGTCCACCGCGTACCGGCGCATCTCGCGGAACGCCGTGTAGTTCGCCGCCACCGCCATCGGGCCCGGGGGAAGCGCGGCCGCCAGCCGCACCAGGTCGTCGTCGACCACCGGGGTGGCGCCGGCGTAGTGCAGGCGCACCGCGAGGTCGTGCCGCCGGTCGCCGGTGGCCCCGACCACCTTCCCGGCCAGCCGCTCGAACGGCACGTCCCACAACCAGGAGGTGTCGGTGCCGTCGGCGATCCGGGCGTTGATCCCGATCGCCAGCACCGCGTCCGGCTCGATCATGGTCAGCGCGGCGGCCCACCCGGCCGGGTTCTTGGCCAGGAAGAGCGGGGCCGAGCGGCCACCCAGGTCGAGCGTGGCGTAGCGGCCGTCGACCACCGCCACCTCGGCCACCCGTCGCGCGGCGTCCGCCTCGGGCACCCCCAGGACCGCTGCCGCGGCGAGCGCGAACACGGCGTTGCCCCGGTTCACCTCACCCGGCAGCCGCACGGCCAACGGGATCTCGCGCCCCTCGGGCAGCCGCACCCCGCCCGGGGTCAGCGCGTAGTCGGGGGTGGGCATAGCGAAGCCGCACTCGCTGCTCCATCGGGTCCCGGACTCCTCGCCGGACCAGTCGAGCACCCGGCCGCACCGCGGGCACACGCTGGCATCCTCGGTCCAGCGCAGCCCCGGGTCGACCCACACCGGCTTGCCCTCCAGCGCGGCGTCGACCACGTGCGGGTCCGCGGCGTTGGCGACCACGACCACGCCGGGCTGCTCGGCGAAGGCGCGCCCCCAGACCTGGGAGGTGCGGCTGACTTCATAGGTGCGGTCGAGCTGGTCACGGGTCAGATTGAGCGCGATCACCACCTCGGGGTGCGTCTGGCGCATCACGGACGGCACGTGCAGCTCGTCGGCCTCGAGCACGGCGGTTGCACTGGCCGAGTCGTCGAGCGCGCTGAGGATGCCGGGGCCCATGTTGGCGCCGGTGGTGTTCGAGGCGACCTGGCCGCCCAGGGCCGCGGCCACCAGACGGGTGGTCGTGGACTTGCCGTTGGTTCCGGTGATGACGATGCTGCGCCGCCCCCGCGCCAGATCGGAGATCGCCTGCGGGTCCAGGGCCAGCGCCACCCGCCCGCGCACGACCACTCCCGACCCTCGGCCGAGCCGGCGGGACAGGCCCCCCGCCACCCGCCCGGCGCGCAGGGCAACCCTGGTGCGCATTCTGCGCGCTGTCGTCACGGCGCCCAGCCTAACCTCGGCCGAGCAGACGGGGCCGCCCCCACGCGGGGGCGGCCCCGTGCCTGCTCGGGTGGCGTGCGGCGTCCTCAGATCGCGCGGACCGCCTCGGCCTGCGGGCCCTTCTGACCCTGACCGATCTCGAACTCGACCCGCTGGCCCTCGTCCAGCGACTTGTAGCCATCGGCCTGGATCGCCGAGTAGTGGACGAAGACGTCAGCGCCGCCCCCGTCGACGGTGATGAAGCCGAAGCCCTTCTCGGCGTTGAACCATTTGACGGTTCCCTGAGCCATGCCTGCTCCTGTTGCTCGCTCCGTGCGGCTGTCCGAACGGCGTCACTGTAGCGGGATCACGCGGGCCGGACACCCCCGGATAACACAGCGCCCGAGCACGGACCTCGACATCGTTCCCTGCCACGACGCCGGTCTCCCGCCGTCCCCCAGGAGCTGCGCGCGCGGACCCTCCGCCCGCCCCCTGCGGCGCGTACGCTGGCACGGTGCCGGCGGCGATGCGGGTGCGACAGCTCGTCAACCTGCTCAACCTCTCCACGCCCCTCGGTGCCCTGGTGGCCGTGCTGGGCGGGGCCCGGCTGCGCCCGGGTCCGGACGGGCTGATCCTGGCCGAGGGCTACCGCGCCCGTTTCCCCGGCGCGGGCGCCCCCGCGGTGACCATCGGCAACGTCGTCCTGCTCAGGATGCACGCCCGGACGGCGACCGCCTCACCCGGGCTGCTCGCCCACGAGTCCCGCCATGCCACCCAGTACGCCCTCTGGCTCGGCCTGTTCGGCTTCCTGCCGGCCTACCTGGTGGCCTCGGCCTGGTCGTGGTGGCACACCGGGAGCTTCGCGCTGCGCAACGCCTTCGAGGTGCGCGCCGGCCTGGTCGACGGCGGCTACGTGCGCGCCCCGGCCCCCGACCACCCGGAACCGCAGTCCCCGGTGTGATCAGGGGGCGAAGTCGTTGCTGATCACGACGGCCATGCCCTGCGCCGTCTTGATCGTGTTCAGCTTCACGGTGCCGCCACCCAACGCCTTCACCACGGCCCGCGCCGTGGGCAACTGCCCCGCCTCGCCGTAGTACACGGTGGTGCGGGTGACCGGGGCACCGTCCCAGGGCAGGACGGTGCCCACCTTCCAGCCCTCGGCGGCGAGCTTCGTCGCGGCCTTGCGACTCAACCCCGGCACCAGGGGCGAGGACCCGTTGTAGAAGTTCAGGACGACGCTCTTGTCGACGACGCCGGAGCTCGAGGCACTGGCACTGGCACTGGCACTGGCGGAGGCCTGGGCGCTGGGCGTGGCCCGGGCGGAGGACCCTGGAGCGGAGACGCTCACGCTCGCCCCGGCCGAGGCGCCACCCGTGGGCCCGGTTGCCGTCGAGGTCGCCGTCGTGCCTCGCCCGAACAGGACGTAGGCCAGGCCGACCACGGTCAGCACCACCACCGCCAGGGCGAGCAGCGGCAGCAGACCCGCCACCGGATTCGGCCGGGACCGGTGCGCTCCGCGCCGGCTGACCTCGGAGACCTCGAACCGCTCGACCTGCCCGTCACGGGTCATCGTCATGACCTCACCTCTCCGACCCACCCTGCCCACGAGCGACCACGCGCAGGCGTCGTGCGACCCGGCGTCAGCCCAGGCCCAACCGGCGGGCCGAACGGGCCCGCTGACGCGTCTGCCGCATCCGGCGCAGTCGCTTGACCAGCATCGGATCGTGGGCGAGTGCCGCCGGCCGGTCGATCAGGGAGTTCAGCACCTGGTAGTACCGGGTCGACGACATGTCGAACAGCTCGCGAACCGCCTGCTCCTTGGCACCGGCGTACTTCCACCACTGCCGCTCGAACACGAGCATCTCGCGCTCGCGCGTGGTCAGGCTCTCGAGCTGCGGCTCCACCAGCTGTGCGGCTTCCATCCATGTCCTCCAGGGCCGAGACGGCGTCACTGTACGGGGCGAACGACACCGGTGTCATTCCACCACCTCGCCCTGCCCGGACGGCCGGACCGCCGGCTGGACGCGTCTGCCTACCTGCCACTGCACACCGGGAGTCTAGAGCCGTCCACCGACAGGCACGGCCGCCCTCCCGACTTCGGTGCCGCCGATATCACAGCACCACTAGAGTCGGGCGCCGTGACCCGCCGTCCGCTGACCGAACTGGTCGAGCCCGGCTGGGCGCGGGCCCTGGAGCCCGTCGCCGGCAGGATCGCCACGCTCGGCGACTATCTGCGCGGGGAGCTCGAGGCCGGTCGCGGCTACCTCCCGGCGGGAGGTCACGTGCTGCGGGCCTTCACCCAGCCGCTGGACGCCGTCCGGGTGCTGATCGTGGGGCAGGACCCCTACCCCACCCCCGGACACCCGGTGGGGCTGTCCTTCTCGGTGGCACCCGGCGTCCGCCCCCTGCCCCGCAGCCTGCAGAACATCTTCCGCGAACTGGTCGAGGACGTCGGGGGGCCCGCACCGACCAGCGGCGACCTCAGCCCGTGGACCCAGCGCGGGGTGCTCCTGCTCAACCGGGTGCTCACGGTGGCTCCCGGCGCCCCGGGCTCGCACCGCGGCAGGGGATGGGAAGAGGTCACCGACGCCGCCATCGCCGCACTGGTGGCGCGCGGAACGCCCCTGGTGGCCATCCTGTGGGGCCGCGACGCCCAGACCCTGCGCCCGATGCTGGGCCCGACCGCCAGGATCGAGAGCGCCCACCCGAGCCCGATGTCGGCCGACCGCGGCTTCTTCGGCTCGCGCCCGTTCAGCCGGGCCAACGCCCTGCTCGGCGACCTCGGCGCCGACCCGATCGACTGGCGGCTGCCCTGACCTGCCGGGTCAGGGCCCGCGCCGGGTCAGGGGCCTGCCGGGTCAGGATGCTCTGCGGGTCAGGTGCCCTGGGGGGTCAGAAGCGGCGTTCGGACTTGCGGAACTCGGTCCAGCGGGTGTGCCGGTACTCCAGACAGGCCGCCTCGTAGGTCCGTGGATCAAGCTCGAACGGAACCGGCGTCACCGGAAGGTCGCCCAGCAGCCGGAACAAGGCCTGGATCCGCACCTCGGGCGACTTGCGCCCGTGGCCGTCGCCCGGCGCGGTGTCGAGCATCGAGCGTCCGGCCTGGGCCACCAGCTCACGGCCGGCGGGGGTGACCGCGATCCCCGCCTCGTCGGCGACCATCAGGTCGGCACCGACGAGCATGGACATGGCGTGCTCCAGTTCCTGACGGGAGACGATCAGGTGGTTCACCGCGTCGCAGGCCACGACCAGATCGAACAGGCCGGCTCGCTGCTCCATCGATCCACTGAGCCTCGCCGCGGCCAGCACCCAGGCATCGGCGAGAACCCACTCCATGTTATCGATCGGGTACTCACTGTCACGGGGTCGGGGCAGGCTCACGTGCATCCACCACCTGCACGCGAGAACTCCGGGCCCCGGCTCACGACGTACGCACCCCCACCGTCGGCGACACCTATCGGTCGCCGCCTATCGGTCACACGGTAAGGCACAGAAGGTTCCGCCGACGGCAACTCACCCGGGCGGTCCTGGCCATACG
>JBAPWU010000708.1:0-7045 GCA_049283855.1 Kineosporiaceae bacterium | reverse complement strand
GTCCTGATCCGAGCGACGCCGTCCTCGCCCTGGAGGCGGGGGGTTACCGTCCCGGCGTCCTGCCGGGGGTCCTCGACCCGCGGCCGGAGCCGTCCACGCCCGCGGCCGTGGCGGTCGCCGCGGTGCTGCTGTCCTTCCTGGACCAGCTCGAGGCCAACGTGCCGGGCACGGTCGGGGACGTCGACGTCGAGTTCCTGCACGACCTGCGGATCGCCGTGCGCCGCAGCCGGTCTGGGCTCAAGCTGGCGGGTGACGTGCTGCCCCCCGGGGCGGTGGCGCGGTTCGCGCCGGAGCTGAAGTGGCTGGGCGACGTCACCACGCCGGTGCGCGACCTCGACGTCCACCTGCTGGGTCTGCCCGACCTGGCCGCCCGTCTGGCTGCCTTCGCACCGCACGACCTCGACCCGTTCTCCGTCCACCTGGCCCGGCACCGGGTGGGGGAGCAGCGAGCCCTGGCGCGCTCGCTGACCTCGCGCCGGTACCAGCGTTTCGTCACCGCCTGGCGGGCGCTGCTCGAGGGGGTGGTCGCCGGCACGGGAGAACCGCCGGACGGCGTGAGCGCGGGAGCGCTGGCCGCTGCCCGGGTGGCCCGGGCCGACCGGAGCGTGGTGCGGCTCGGGTCGCGGATCACGCCGGAGTCGCCCGCCGAGGACCTGCACACCCTGCGCAAGCGGGCCAAGGAGCTGCGCTACGTCCTCGACCTGTTCTCCGCCGTGCTCGACCCGAGGAACGTCAAGGCGCTGATCGGTGAGCTCAAGACCCTGCAGGACGTGCTCGGGGCCTTCCAGGACAGCGAGGTCCAGCGTGAGGCGCTGGCCGCGTTCGCGGCGCAGATGGTGGCCGAGCAGAACGCCAGGCGCACCGTGCCGGTGGACACCCTGCTCGCCATGGGTGAGCTGGCCACGCACCTGGAGGACGACCAGCGCCGGGCCCGCGAGGCGTTCGGCGAGCGCTTCGGGCGGTATGTACGACCGGCGGTCCGCCGGCACGTCGAGGCGCTGAGCGCCGGGCAGCAGGGGTCACGGTGAAGGTCCTCGCGACGTACGCGATCAAGGGCGGCGTGGGCAAGACCTCGGCCGCGGTGAACCTCGCCCACCTCGCGGCCACGAGCGGTCTGCGCACGCTGCTGTGGGACCTGGACCCGCAGGGCTCGGCGACCTACGTGCTGCGCGTCCGGCCCCGGGTCAAGGGCGGCAGTGCGGCGCTGGTCACCGGACGCCGGGCGCTCGAGGACGCCGTCAAGGGCAGCGACTACGAGGGCCTGGACCTGCTGCCGGCCGACTTCAGCTACCGCAGCCTGGACCTCGAGCTGGACGCGCTGAAGAAGCCGACGCGCCGGTTGCGCCGCCTGCTGGACCCCCTGGCGGGCGAGTACGACGTCGTCCTGCTGGACTGCCCGCCGAGTGTCTCCCTCGCCTCGGAGAGCGTCCTGCATGCCGCCGACCTGCTCGCCGTCCCGCTCATCCCCGCCTCGCTGTCGCTGCGCTCGTTCGACCAGATGGTCGCCTTCCTGGACACCCTGGACGCCGGTGGGCACCACGGGGTGCGGGTGCACCGACCCCAGGTGCTCGCCTTCCTGTCGATGGTCGATCGGCGCAAGAAGCTGCACCGGGACCTGGCCGCCCGCCTGCCGCAGGAGGTCGCCGACCTCAGCACCGTGGCGATCCCCGCCCTCTCGGCGATCGAGCAGATGGCCGAGCGGCGCGAGCCCGTCACGGCCTCGGCCCCGCGCAGCGCCGCAGCGCTCGCGTACACGGAGCTGTGGGCCGAGATCGCCGCGCGCCTGGACCTCACGTAGGCAGGGGATCCGGGGGCTTGAGGTAGGTGCGCCCGGTGGGCGTGGTCCAGAGCGCCCCGGCGGCCGTGGGCGTGACGGTGAAGCCGTTCTGTTTGAGGCGATGGTGGTGACGGCAGAGGGCGTGCAGGTTGCAGTCGCACGTGGCGCCGCCCTCGCCGTCGTCGCACCAGGGGATGCGATGGTCGAGGTCACAGCGTGCTGCCGGTTGCCGGCACCCGGGGAAGCGGCAGGTGCGGTCCCGCTGCTGGGTGAAGCGTCGTGCTGCCGGCCCGGGATGGTAGCTCGGGGTATAGGTGGACCGGCCGAGGCCGAGGATGGTGGCGTGGGTGGGGGAGCCGGGCCGGTCGTCCACCGCGGCGCAGCGCCAGGTTCCGGTGGCCGCCAGCTCGCGGGCCAGCTGGGCCGGGATGGGCCCGTAACCGCCCATGTCACACGGAGTCTCGCTGTCACCCACCAGGACCGACAGCGGGATCAGGATGGTCACGTCGGCCCGCGCGCGGGTGGAGGTGGGTCGTGAGGCGCCGTCGTCCGAGGCCTGCGGGGTGCCCAGGATGAGGTCGATGAGGGTGTCGGCGCGGGTGGCGGCCGGGTGGCGGCCATCGGGGTCCAACGGTGCCCTGACATTGTCGGGGTCGCTGCTGCGGGCCGTGCGTGGCAGGTCGGGTTGGGCCCGACGGGCGGCGAACGTGGCGTCGTTCAGCGCCGCTCGCACCGCTTCGATGTCTTCGGCGCCGGCGACCAGGGACATGGTGCCCATGCCGTTCCCGGCGGACCGGAACGTGACCCGACGGTCCTGTCGAGCCTGCGCGGCCTGCTCCTCGTGCGTCGTCGGGTCGGCCTTGGCGATCAGCCGGTCGATCAGGGCGGCGAGTTCGGGCTTGGTCGCCTGGCTGATCACCGGGGCAACGCCGTCCTCGACGGCTGTGATCACGGCATCGCTCTGGCACAGGGTCTTGTCGACCACCAGGCGCGCCTTGCTCCACTCCAGCCGGCCATGCACGAGCATGCGGTACAGCCGTGGAAACCGCTGTGGCAGAACCTGGGCGGTGGTGAGCACCTCTCCCATCGCATAGCGGGACACTCCACAGGCCAGGGCCATCTCGGCGACGGTGACCGCGTAGCCCTGGTCGTCGCCGGCGAGCGGGGTCTGCGCGACGCGCTCGGCGAACTCGGCGACCGCGGCCATCTGGGCGGCCATCGCCCAGGCCACCAACCGCCCGGACGCCGCGGCGACCTCGACCACGCTGTCGTCGGGAAGGAGGCCGAGAACACCGTGGGTGCCCGGGTCATCGCCGGACAGATCTCCGACGGCTGCCGCGATGGCGGCGGCCAGAGCCGGGCCGGGCCGACCCGCGTGCACCCGGCGCGCCGACTCGCAGACCTCGGTGGGGTCGTCGGCGTCGGGCAGGGCCGCGTCGGCGCGGGCCAGGGCTAGATCGGCGAGGGCGCGCTCCAGCGCGATGCGGCTGGTCTCGGACTCGGCGAGCGCCGCAACCGACTCTGCCGTGTCGGTGCGCGCCGCGTCACGCTGCCTCGTGAGGGCGTCAGACTCGTCGGTGGTCGCCTCCAGGTCGGCGCGGGCCGCGGCCAACAGGCAGCGGCCGCGGTTCAGCTGGGCCTCGAGGGCCGCGACCTCGCTCGACCAGAGCTCCCATTCATCGACCGGAGGAACGTCGGCGGCGCAGGCCGCCCGCGCCTCCAGCTCGCCCAGCTCCCACGGCGAGCAGGGATCGGCCAACAACGCGGCGAGTTCGGCGTC
Organism: Kineosporiaceae bacterium; assembly: GCA_049283855.1. GTDB lineage: Bacteria > Actinomycetota > Actinomycetes > Actinomycetales > Kineosporiaceae > JADJPO01. The sequence continues at coordinate 3,488 of JBAPWU010000708.1, read as the reverse complement.
CAGGTCGGCGGCGGCACGCACGTCCTCCGGCTCCATGGGGAGAGCATAGGCGACGAAGTCGAACATGTGTTCGATCCTACCACGATAGATAGTTGAGAACAAGGCCAACAAGGCCTGCGGGGCGAGTGGGTCCAGCCGGGGTCCAGTCGGGGTCCAGCCTGGGTCTAGCCCGGGTCCAGCCCGGGTCCAGCCGGGAAGTGAGCGCGCCCGCCCGCCCGGGATTGGAGCGAGTGTGGACACTACTCGGGCTGTTTCGGCCATTTCTGCCCGAGAAGTGTCCACACAGCCCGAGAAGTGTCCACACACGGCTTGAGGGGCGGGACGGGAGAGACGGGAGAGGCGGGAGAGACGGGAGAGACGGAAAAGGCCGGAGTGACATCAGGTCGGCGGCGAGGAGCATCGCCGGGCTGACGGCGTCCAACCCACCAGGGCGAGCGACGAGCCCGATCGCCAGGCCGCCGATGTCGAGCAGACCGAAGGCGAACCCGGGCGCGATGCGCGTTTTGTGCCCTTCGACCCTCCGACCCGGAGGACCTCGCTCAAGACAGCGGGCCGGGTGCCGATACGTGATCCGACCGTGGACAACCAGAGACGGAGAGGACGGCTGGACCATGCCGAGCACCACCGTGGCGACCCCGTACGGGTACAAGACAGTGATCTCTGCGCCATTCCCCGCGACCGAGGCGGCCTCGTGGTTCGAGGACGTCAAGCGCGTGGTCGGCACCCCGCACACCTTCGGGCAGCTGGTCGACCTCCGTGGCCAGAAGCCCTACGGCGAAGACACCAACAAGATCATCCAGGCCGCCATGACGTACGTCCGCGAGCGGGGGATGCAGCGCTCGGCCGTCATCCTGGCCAGTGCGATCACGAAGATGCAGATCATGCGTCTCGCCAAGGAGGCCGGGATGTACGCCTACGAGCGGTACTTCGACGCGTCCAGCGAACCCGCGTGGGAGCGCAAGGCGCTCGACTGGATCGAACGCGGTATCGACCCCGACGCCTGAGCGCTCGGACTGCCGCCACCGGACACCTCAGCGCGGGAACAGCGCCTTCTGCCAGGACGGCCGGGCCGGGGCCTTCCCGGCGTCCAGCCGTGACCGCCAGGTCTCGTCGGTGAGCCGCTGACCGGCGGGGCCGGCGAACTCGTAGTAGGAGAAGACGGCGCCCACGGCCACCTGGAACCGGCCCGCGTCGTCCGGCACCAGCACGTAGATCCGGTCGAAGCGGCCGGTGCCGATCTCGAGCACCTGCGTGGGGCCGGAGGCGATGTCGGCGATCAGCGCCGCGTCGGCGTCCGCCTCCGGCTCTCCCTCGCCTGCCCGGTCCGAGGTGCGGAACCACAGGGCCTCGAACTGCTCACCGACCCCGGTCAGTGCGTCGTTGTCCTTGGTGCTGAGGGGCTTGCCGGCCAGCTCGTCGCCGGCGACCCGGGCGAAGACGCCGAACAGCGCCGAGACATCGCTCAGGAGCCTGGTCTGCTCGGTGGTGATCAGCCGGCGGCTGGTCAGCCCGCCGCGCAGCAGGTCGACGGCCGCTGCCAGCCGGGCGAAGGCGACCGGCTCGGGTTCGACCCAGTTGCGCCGGGCCGCGACCTTCTCGTCGCCGCCGCCCTCGGCCACGGCCTGCTTGGTGTAGAGGATCGTGTCGTGCTTGAGCTGGGCATAGGAGCCGAGGCCGCTCTGCAGGTCCTTCGCCGCCCAGGCCGGCGTGCGCATCACCGACGGGTACGCCGTGCCGTGCTCGGCCAGCACCGGCTGCAGCGCATACAGCCACGCGTCGTAGACCGTGCCGCCCCACTGGGTGCCCGGGCGGTCCGCCACCAGGGTGCGCAGCGAGGACAGCCGCGCCGCGTACCCCTGGTACGCCGTCGCCCCGGAGTCCTTCAGCAGCTTCGCCGCCGTCGGCGAGCCGAGCGCGGCAGCGACGTCGAGCGCCGAGGGCAGCAGGCGCTGCTCGCCCGCGGCGTTCACGCCGACGCTGGGGGCGATCAGCTGATCCATGAGGTAGGAGTCCAGGACGAAGCGGGTGCCCATCAGTCGCACCGACGCGCGCTCGGGGTCGATCCTGACCGCCCGGGTCGTGGTCAGCGCAGCGACCAGCCTGGTCAGCGCTGCATCGTCGGCGAACGCCGCCGGAGCGGCCAACCCCTGCGGGGTAACGGTTCTCGCGGCGGCGGCGAGCTCGGCGGGGGTGTAGTCGTCGGCCAGACCGACCAGGAACGCGGTCGGCTCGTAGATCGCCCGCCACAGCGCCACCCGGTCGGCGGAGGCCAGCAGCACGCGGCTGGCGAGCAGGCCCACCCGGGTCGGCAGCGCCGGGTTGCTCGCGGAGCAGTCCTTCGTGCCGGGCAGGCAGAACGCCGACTGCCCGAGCACCGACATCGCCACGAAGTAGCGGCGCAGTGCGGGGGAGCGCGTGTAGTGCCCGCGCGGAGTCATCAGCGAGTAGTCGATCCGGGTGCCCAGGATCGGCGAGGTCACCGCCGCGGTGTGCGCGTCGACGAGGGCCTTCTCCTGCCGGGCCAGCGGTCCGAGGGTGACCGGCAGGCCGAGTTCGGCGGCCGCCACCTGGTAGAGCTGCTGGGCACGCGAGGCGGCGTCCGCCAACCGGGTGCCGGACAGCTCGGTGGTCTGGGTCGTTGCGGCGGTGAGGGTCTGGCCGACCAGCGTCTGCAGCTTGGGCAGCAACACCTCCGCCTCGAGGGTGCGCAGCACCTTGTCGAAGGTCAGGTGCCAGACGTGGTAGGCCGCGTCGGTGGTCACGTAGACCGGCCAGCCGCCGTAGCGGCTCTCGGTGTACCCGAAGTGCAGCTGCCTCAGATCGGCCGGCACCACCACGAAGCCCTGTGCGGTCAGCGTGGCGGTCACGCCCGGCTGCTTCAGGGCCTCGCGGACGGCGGGCGCCAGGGTCACCCCCGTCAACGAGGTCGGGGTGCCCCGGCCTGCGTAGGCGGGGGAGTCGGGGTCGGCGAGGGGTACCGCGACGTAGGTGCCGAAGCTGACCAGGGACGCGGGCAGGGCGTTCGGGGTGGTCGGGGTCGGCTGGGCGGTCGGGGTCGTCGCCGTCGCCGACGGTGTGGTCGGGGCGGTGCTCGACGCGGGAGTGGCCGGTTCGCCTCCGCCGGAGGTGCAGGCGGCCGCCAGCAGGACGGCGACAGCGGCGAGGGCGACGTGGCGGGTGCTCATGATCTGGTCCTTCCCACGGCGAGCGGGTCGAGCGATCCGTTCCCGTCGACGTCGGCGCAGGCCGGTCGGCCGACGCCGGGCAGTTCCGGATAGGTGACGAAACCGAAGCCACCCCAGCGCCAGGCGCCGAGGGCGATCGGGGTCGCGGCGTCGTCCAGGCTCGACAGCGCGACCGCGACCCAGCCGTCGCACACCGCGATCGCCGACACCGGGTGGATCACGGTGCCGGCCACCCAGCGCTGGGTCAGGTCGCCCGCGCGGTAGACGCCGACGTGGGCGCTGCGGCCCCGCGCGTCGAAGAGG
>JBAPWU010000707.1:0-5275 GCA_049283855.1 Kineosporiaceae bacterium | reverse complement strand
GGGGAGCGGATGCGGGCCCTGCAGGCCCTGGCCGATGAGCCCCGCACCATGGTGTTCTTCGAGGCCCCGCACCGGGCCGCCCCCACCCTCGCGGCGATGGCCACCGTGTTCGGCGACGACCGGCCGGCCGCCGCCTGCCGGGAGCTGACCAAGACCTACGAGGAGGTGCGCCGGGAGCCGCTGGAGGCCCTGGCCGCCTGGGCCTCCGCGGGGCAGGTGCTGGGGGAGCTGACCATCGTCGTCGCCGGTCGCCCGGCACCCGACGGGTCGGCGGCCGATCTCGACGCGCTCGCGGACGAGGTCCTGGCCCGGGTGACGGCGGGGGCCCGGCTGAAGGAGGCGGTGGCCGCCGTGGCCAAGCCGGCCGGGGTGGCCAAGCGCGCCCTGTACGACGCCGCCACCCGCGGGCGCACCTAGGATCGGGCCATGACCCACGTCCTGTCCGCGGTGGCCTGGCCCTACGCCAACGGCCCCCGCCACATCGGCCATGTCGCCGGCTTCGGCGTTCCCTCCGACGTGTTCAGCCGGTACATGCGGATGGCGGGCCACGACGTCCTGATGGTCTCGGGCACCGACGAGCACGGCACCCCGATCCTGGTCCAGGCGGAGGCGGAGGGGGTCACGGCCCGGGACCTGGCCGACCGCTACAACCGCGTGATCGTCGAGGACCTGCACGCCCTGGGCCTGTCGTACGACCTGTTCACCCGGACGTCGACGCGCAACCACTACGCCGTGGCGCAGGAGCTGTTCCGGGTCTGCCACCGCAACGGCTACATGATCGCCAGGACCACGACCGGGGCGATCTCGCCGTCCACGGGACGGACCCTGCCCGACCGGTACATCGAGGGCACCTGCCCGATCTGCGGCTACGACGGCGCCCGGGGCGACCAGTGCGACAACTGCGGCAACCAGCTGGACGCCGCCGAGCTGAAGAACCCGCGCAGCCGGATCAACGGCGAGATCCCGCAGTTCGTCGAGACCGAGCACTTCTTCCTCGACCTGCCCGCGCTCGCCGAGACCATGGGCTCCTGGCTGGCGACCCGGACCGACTGGCGCCCGAACGTGCTCAAGTTCAGCCTCAACCTGCTCGACGACATCCGGCCGCGGGCGATGACCCGTGACATCGACTGGGGCATCCCGGTTCCCCTGCCCGGCTGGCAGGAGAACCCGGCCAAGCGGCTCTACGTCTGGTTCGACGCGGTGATCGGCTACCTGTCGGCGTCGATCGAATGGGCCCGGCGCACCGGCGATCCCGACGCCTGGCGGGCCTGGTGGAACGACACGGCGGCACGCTCGTACTACTTCATGGGCAAGGACAACATCACCTTCCACTCCCAGATCTGGCCCGCCGAGCTCCTCGCTTACTCCGGCAAGGGATCTCGCGGCGGCACGCCCGGTGTCCTCGGGGAGCTCAACCTGCCGACCGAGGTGGTCAGCAGCGAGTTCCTCACCATGGAGGGCAGGCAGTTCTCCTCCTCGCGCGGCGTCGTCATCTACGTGCGGGACATGCTCGCCCGCTACCAGCCCGACGCCCTGCGCTACTTCATCGCCGTCGCCGGCCCGGAAACCCAGGACACCGACTTCACCTGGTCGGAGTTCGTCCGGCGCACCAACGACGAACTGGTCGCCGGATGGGGCAACCTGGTCAACCGGACCGCCTCGATGATCCACAAGAACCTCGGGGCGATCCCAGCGGCCGGCGAGCTCACCGAGGCCGACCGGGGGCTGCTCGCCTCGACCTCCTCCGGGTTCGCCTCGGTGGGTGCGCTCCTGGGCGACAACCGGCAGAAGCACGCCGTCAACGAGGCGATGCGGATCGTCGGGGATGCGAACAAGTATCTGTCCGATCAGGCCCCGTGGAAGCTGAAGAACGAGAACCCCGAGCGGATGAGGACGGTGCTTCACGTTGCGGCACAAGCCATCTCGGACTGCCGCACCCAGCTGTCGCCGTTCCTGCCGTTCAGCGCTCAGTCGGTGCACGAGGCCTTCGGAGGCACGGGCACCGTCTCGGCCATGCCGCAGCTCCGCGAGGTCGACGACCTGGACGGAGGGCCGGGCTACCCGGTGCTGATGGGCGACTACCGCCGCGGCCGGACCGTCGCCGCCTGGGAGTCGACCCCGATCGTGCCGGGCACGCCGATCCCGGCGCCCTCGCCGGTCTTCCGCAAGCTGGACGACTCGGTGGTGGCGGAGGAGCTGGCCCGCCTGACCGGTGAGTGAGGCGGTGCCCGTCGTCCCGTCCCCTGACGTGAGGTGTCGAACCGCCGTGGTGAGAGCCGGCGGCGCCTCCGCGTGATCACGATGTAGATCACGATGTGCAGATGGGGCCGAAAAGGCCGCAAACGGGCCCGTGTGCACGCATCGTGATCTACATCGTGATCATGGTCTGGTCGCGGCGGGCATCGTTCGGCAGAATCGGCGGGTGGCTCATTCCCTTCCGCTTGCACCCGAGGCGCTGGCGTCGCCGGTCGTCGACAACCACACGCACCTCGATCACACCCGGCGGGGCGAGGAGCCGTTCGGGGTGGCCGAGGCGATCGCCGCCGCGGTGGCGGTGAACGTGACCCGCATGGTGCAGATCGGCTGCGACCTGGACTCGGCGCGGTGGACGACGGGTGTCGTCGGTGAGCACCCCGAGCTGCTCGCCGGGGTCGCGCTGCACCCCACCGAGGCGACCAGGATCGCCGCCGCGTCGGGCGGCCCCGGTCTGACCGAGGCGCTGGCCGAGCTCGAGCGGCTCGCCGTCCACCCGCGGGTGCGCGTGATCGGCGAGACCGGCCTGGACCACTACTGGGTCGGCGCGGACGACGAGGCCGGCCGGGCAGCACAGGTCGCCTCGTTCCGCGCGCACATCGACCTGGCCAAGCGGCTCGGCCGGGTGCTGCAGATCCACGACCGCGATGCGCATGACGCGGTGCTGCGGGTCCTGGCCGAGGAGGGGGCGCCGGAACGCACCGTGTTCCACTGCTTCTCCGGCGACGAGGCGATGGCCCGGTTCTGCGCGGATCAGGGCTGGTACCTGTCCTTCGCCGGAACGGTCACCTTCGCGAACGCGGACCCGCTGCGGGCGGCCCTGCGCGCCGTCCCGGTCGGCCAGGTGCTGGTCGAGACCGACGCGCCCTACCTGGCCCCGCACCCCCATCGCGGACGGCGCAACGCGGGCTACCTGGTGCCGCTCACCCTGCGCCGGATGGCCGCCGAACTGGCCATGGCCGAGGCCGACCTGTGCGCCCGGGTGAACGCGACGTCCGAGTCCCTCTACGGGCCGTGGTGACCCTGCTCGCGCTCCGCCGGGGGTACGCGATCCAGGGGTCCCCGCCCCGGAAGTGGTCACCTGCGGAGTATGGGTAGGTTCGTTTGTTGTGACATGGCTTACATCCAGCACCATTGGCTGACCAGGAGTGACTACTTACTGTTCACCAGTGGCTACAGTTCTGGCGGCTTCCGTCCGTTGGGGTATCGTTGCCGAACCGTTACGGTATTGGCGGAACCGCCGGGGTCGGCCGATCCCGGGACAGCGCAGCCAGAGCACGACCGCACCAGGTGAGGTCGTGGCAGGCCGCGGGGCAAGGACGTCCCGCTCGGGGGTAGCCGTCGTCCCGTATCGCCGTGCCCGGACCCAGCAAGGTCTGGAGTGACGTGTTCAGACTCCTCGCCAGCCGGTCAGGTCGACTCCTGGCCCAAGGCACCGTCCTGTCCGCCGTCGTCGGAGCCACCCTGGCCTACGCCGACGCAGGAACCTCCCTCAATCTCTCCGTCGACGGGCAGACCCGTCAGGTGCAGGCCGGGGCGACCACGGTGCGCGAGCTGCTCGCCGCCGAGGCGATCACGCTCGGCGAGTACGACCTCGTCGCACCCGCCCTCGACACCCGCCTGACGGACGGTCAGGACGTCGTCGTGCGGTACGCCCGCCCGCTCGCGGTCACCGTGGACGGCGTCCCGAAGATCTACCAGACCACCGAGCTCACGGTGGACGGCGCCCTCGCCGCGCTGGGCATCCGCGCGGACGGCGCCAGGCTGTCGGTCTCGCGCTCCCAGCCGCTCGGCCGCACCGGGCTCGCCGTGTCGGTGAGCACGCCGAAGCAGGTGACCGTGGCCGCCGACGGCGCGACCCGCACCGTGAGCACCACCGCCGCCACCGTGTCGGAACTGCTCGGCGAGCAGCGGCTCGCCCTCGGCTCGCTCGACCAGGTCAGCGTCAAGCCCGCCGCCCCCCTGGCCAAGGGCATGACGGTCACCGTGGTCCGCGTGACCAGGCGTGAGGCCGTGAAGGTCGAGGCGATCCCCTACAGAACGACCAAGAAGACCTCGAAGGCCCTGGCTCCCGGCACCACCAAGGTGATCACCAAGGGATCCCCGGGCGTTCAGCGCGTCACGTACACGATCACCGTGGCCGACGGGAAGCCGGTCTCCAGCGTGCGCTCCGCAGCCGTGGTGAGCAAGCAGCCGGTGCACGCCGTGCTCCAGGTCGGTCCCAAGGCCGCGCCGGCAGCGACGTCCGCCGCCGGCAGCGGTTCGAGCGCGACCGGCACCTCGGCGGACGGCCTGAACTGGCCCGCGCTGGCCAAGTGCGAGTCCGGGGGCAACCCGCGGGCGGTCAACCCGGCCGGCTACTACGGGCTGTACCAGTTCAGCCTGAGCACCTGGCGGTCGGTGGGCGGCTCCGGCAACCCGATCAACGCCTCGCCGGGCGAGCAGCTCACGCGCGCCAAGATCCTCTACAGCAAGGCCGGCGCCGGCCAATGGGGGTGCGGGCGCCACCTGTTCGACTGACCCCCTCGCACGGGGTGGCCCGGCACCAGGCAGGCTCACCGACGAAGGGCCCCGGGGCGGCAGCGATGCCTCCCGGGGCCCTTCGCGGGCTCTGCCTGGACGGGGACCGCCGGTCTGACAAGGTGGCTGCGTGTCCGACGTCGTGCTGCCGCTGCTGAGCGCTCGCGAGATCCGGCGTCTGGCCGAGGACCTGGACGTGCGGCCGACCAAGGTGCTCGGCCAGAACTTCGTGGTCGACGCCAACACCGTGCGCCGGATCGTGCGCGCCTCCGCGGTCGACGCCGGCGATGTCGTGCTGGAGGTGGGCCCCGGGCTCGGATCGCTGACCCTGGCCCTGCTGGACGTCGCGGGCAGCGTGACCGCGGTCGAGATCGATCCGGTGCTGGCGCAGGCCCTGCCCGCGACCGTGGCCCGGCAGCGTCCCGGGGCCGAATCGCGCCTGCGGGTGGTGCGGGCGGACGCCGTCCGCCTCGACCCCGGCGCCCTGCCCGGTCCAGCGCCC
>JBAPWU010000706.1:0-19965 GCA_049283855.1 Kineosporiaceae bacterium | reverse complement strand
GATCACGATCATCCGGGACGCGGCCCGACGCTTCGCGCCGGCCGGCAGGGTGGGCCAGTCCAGGGCCGCGTAGAGCACCCCGGTGTACACCGCGGACGCCGGGCGTACCGGCACGTCGGACAGGTGGGTGTTGCGCCGCAGCTCCTCGGCCAGCGAGGCACCCACCCCGAGGACGGCGAGGGCGTCGTCGCGGGCGCTGACCGTGGCCAGCGCGTCGAGCATCGCCAGGCGCCGGACGGTGAGTTCGGGGAACGACAACGAGGCCAGGTCGAGTGGCCGGCCGCGCCGCGGTGGGGCGGCCTTGCCCTCGGACGGTGGCAGCAGGATCAGCACTGCGGGTTCCTCGATCTGCTGGAGGGGCCCCAAGCCTACGGGCGTCCGGGGGAGCAGCTGCGCAGCTACGCGTAGGGTGGTCGCCCATGGTTCGGCGCAGCGTTCAGGTCACCGGCCGGGATGAGGCGTCGGTTGCGGCGCTGCAGGCCCGGTTCGCGCAGATTCGCACCAGCTTGCAGGTGCCGGCGGAGTTCCCGGCCGAGGTGCTGGCGGCCGCCGCCGAGGCGGCGCAGGTCCGACCGTCGGCGGCCGAGGCGGAGGTGGACCTGCGGGAGATCCCGTTCGTCACCGTCGACCCGCCCGGCTCGACCGACCTCGACCAGGCCCTGCACCTGGCCCGGCGGCCGGGGTCGGAGTCCGGGCCGGGGCCGGGCGGCTACCACGTGGACTACGCGATCGCCGATGTGCCGACCTTCGTCGCCCCCGGTTCCCCGGTGGACGTCGAGGCGCGCCGCCGGGGGCAGACCCTGTACGCCCCCGACCGGCGGACCCCGCTGCACCCGCCGGTGCTCAGCGAGGGCGCCGCAAGCCTGCTCGAGGGGCAGGACCGGTCTGCGTTCGTGTGGCGCTTCGACCTGCTGGCCTCCGGCGAGGTGGAGTCGGTGGCACTGGTACGGGCGATGGTCCGCAGCCGCCGGCGGCTCGACTACGCAGGTGTGCAGGCCGCCGCCGATGCCCATCCCGGCCACGGCGCCGACCCCGAGGACCTGGTGGCGGAGCAGGCGGTGCTGCTGCGTGAGATCGGAACGCTGCGCCAGGAGCAGGAGCGAGCCCGCGGCGGGGCCAGCCTGCCGCTGCCGGAGCAGCAGGTGGACGCCGCCGAGGGCCGATACGCGCTGACCCTGCGGCCGTTGCTCCCGGCCGAGGACTGGAACGCCCAGCTCTCCCTGATGACCGGGATGGCCGCGGCGAAGATCATGCTGGACGGTGGGGCCGGGATCCTGCGCACCTTGCCGGCACCGGATGCACGGGCCCTGGAACGGTTCCGCCGGCAGGCCGGGGCGCTCGGGGTGCGCTGGCCGCACGAGATGCCCTACGGCGATCTGCTGCGCGGGATGCGCCGGGACGTGCCGCGCGAGCTGGCGCTGATGCACGAGGCCGGGGCGTTGTTCCGCGGGGCCGGGTACAGCCCGCTCGACCCGAGGCCCGGTGCCGCCCTGCCGACCGTGACCACGCACGCCGCCGTGGCCGCGCCGTACGCCCACGTCACGGCGCCGCTGCGCCGCCTGGTCGACCGGTTCGGCCTGCTGGCCTGTCATGCGCTGGTAGGGGGGCGCCCGGTGCCGGAGTGGGTGCTCGCGGCGCTGCCCGAGCTGCCCAAGATCATGGCGACCTCGGACGACCTGGCCGGGCAGCTGGAACGCCGGTGCACCGACCTGGTCGAGGCAGCTGTGCTGGCCCATCGGGTGGGAGAGGTCTTCGACGCGGTCGTGGTCGACCAGAACCGGTCCGGGGTCAAGGTCCAGCTGCTCGACCCGGCCGTTCTGGCCTCCGCCGTGGGCGAGGTCGGTCTCGGTCAGGCCGTCCGGGTCCGGCTGGCCGAGGTCGACCTCGACCAGGGCGGCGTGCGGTTCGTGATCGAGGACGGCGCACGGACTGGTCAGGCCTGAGGCTGAGGCTCGCTAGGCTGGGTGGGCGGACGAGTCGGACGGGCGGCCGCGTCGGGTGCAGCCCCGCAGGTCGGGGAGGTGCCCGCCGAGGAAAGTCCGGACTCCACAGGGCAAGGTGGTGGGTAATACCCACCCGGGGTGACCCGCGGGACAGTGCCACAGAAAACAGACCGCCTCCGAACGGCTTCGGCCGCGCGGGGGTAAGGGTGAAACGGTGGTGTAAGAGACCACCAGCACGCCGGGTGACCGGCGTGGCTCGGTAAACCCCACCTGGAGCAAGGTCAGACAGGAAGCGTTCGAGGGCGGCCCGCCCGAGCTTCCGGGTAGGCCGCTGGAGGACGCCGGCAACGGCGTTCGTAGATGGATGGCCGCCGCCCGCCGGGGAACCGGTGGGCACAGGATCCGGCTTACAGTCCGGCTCGTCCGCCCGACACTCTCATGATCACGGCTAGGGGGCCGTGTCGACTCAGACGGTGGGACAGAAGAGCCCCGTCACGATGATCATGGGGGCGCGTGCCCGGAGTGGTGACGCTCCGTAGGACAAAAACTGGGCGGCCTCGCGCGACTACGGGGGGAAGCCGCGCGAGGCCGTTAGGACCAAAGTACGCCCTGGCCCGCGATTTCGCAGATATTCCCCGTGTAATGGGTCAAAAGCAACGTCACGATCTGGTCTCGGCCAGTTGCGTAACGGATCCCTGACTGTGCGTGGTTGCCGTCACCCTCGGTGTCGGCGGCTCTCCGCCAGGCGAGTGGCGCCGGGTCAGGCTCCTTGCGCATGGGGGTGCGGCTCTGCTGCGGTGAGACCCCGGGCACACCAAGGAGCAGATCCATGTCGACCCTCGAGCGGCGCCTCGCGGCCAAGGCCAACCAGAGGGCCGCCGCCTTCGTACGCTTCCAGATGCTCGGCGACCCCGAGGCGATGCACGTGGTGCTCAGTGAGGCGGGGGAGAGCGACCACGCCCGGCTCGCCTTCGTCACCGCGCTCGCCTCGATCGCGGCGTCGGCCGCGACCACGGCCCTGGGCCGGGACGGCGCCATGGACTACCTGCAGAACGTGGCCACCAGCAGCGCCGCGCTGAGCGAGGCCGAGGACATCGACCGCTACTTCGACTGAGCCCTCTTCGACTGAGCCGCCCTGTCGGTCGGCAGGTGCTCAGGCGTGCTCGGCGGCGTGCAGTGCGGCCCCGATGATCCCGCCGTCGTTCAGCAGCGTGGCCGCCACGATCGGCGTCCGCAGGGTCAGGAGGGGAAGGTACTTCTCGGCCTTCCTGCTCACCCCGCCGCCGACCACGATCAGGTCCGGCCAGAGCAGGTTCTCGATCGCGGTGAAGTAGCGCTGCAGGCGCTTGGCCCACTGTTCCCAGGTCAGGTCGTCCCGCTCGCGGGCGCTGTCGGCCGCCCGGGTCTCCGCGTCCTTGCCGCCGACCTCGATGTGGCCGAACTCGGTGTTCGGAACCACCTCGCCGTCCACGATCAGAGCACTGCCGATGCCGGTGCCGAGGGTGGCCATGAACACCACACCGTCCACCCCCTTGGCAGCCCCGTAGCGGCTCTCGGCCAGCCCGGCGGCGTCCGCGTCGTTGATCACGGCCACCGGCCGGCCCAGACGTTCGGTGAGCAGGGCATCGATGTCCCTGCCGATCCAGGAGCGGTCCACGTTCGCCGCCGTGCGGGCGACCCCGTGCTGGATCACCGCCGGGAAGGTGACCCCGATCGGTCGGGTTCCCGAGCGTCGCCCGAACGGGGTCAGGATGCCCCGCACCGCGGCCGCGACCGCGTCGGGGGTGGATGGTTGGGGGGTGGGGATCCGCAGCCGGTCGGCGCGGAGCTCACCGCGGCCCAGGTCGACCGGCGCGCCCTTGATCCCGGACCCGCCGATGTCGATCCCGAAGCCCACGCCTCTCGTCACCCGGCGCAGCGCAGCCACCGTCTTGGTCGCCATCCGGCACTCCCTCCTCGGCCCCGACGCGCAACCCTACGAGACGCCTACCCGCTCGGACACCTTCAGCGCCACCTCGAACCCGGACGCGGTGCGCAGCACGACCCGGTCGTCGGCCTGCAGCGAGGACGGCGTGGCCGGCGCCGACCCGGCGAGCCGGGCGCCGGCGCGGGCGTCCATCCGATGGAATCCGTGCCGCAGCGCCTCGCGGGAGATGCGCAGCATCCGGTCGTGCTTGCCGGCGCTGAAGGTGAGCCGGCCCTGCACACCGACCGGGGTGGTCCAGGGCCGGACGGCGAGACGCAACCGGGTGCCCCCCTGCGCCCAGCCCAGCCCGTCGTCGTCCGCGGAGGGGTGCCAGCCGAGCCGGGCCAGCAACCAGGTCAGGGACGCGGCGCAGTCGGCGTCGGGCACGGAGACCGTCAGCTCCTGCAGGCCGACCGGCTCGGCCGGTGCGCTGACCAGAGTGGCGTGGCCGGCGTCCTCGACCTGCTTGCTCTCGACCTGCAGGACCGCCCGCTCGAGCCGCGCGGCGAAGCGATGGCCGAAGCCGAAGGCCACCATGGCCGCCACGGCGCCGATGATCGCCACTCCGCTGATCATGATGAAGACCGCGACCAGGCGTCCGCCGAAGGTGACCGGGAAGTGCTCGCCGTAGCCGACCGTGGTCAGTGTCGCCGTCGCCCACCACAGGCAGTCTCCCCAGTGCTCGAGGTTGGCTTTGGGCGCATCACGCTCGAGGCGCCAGACCGCAGAGCCGCCGAGGGTGACGATGGACGCCGAGAGCAGGCTGAGGCCCAGGGCCCATCGTCCCAGGTGGATCCACGGCGACGCCTTCCTCACGGGCCGTATTGTGCTGGCTCGCAGCCGGTGGCGATAGGGATCCCGCGGGGTGGTTCGGCACCGGGAGGTTTCCCGGGTGTCGGGGTTCGTTCAACTGTCGTTCAGGCCAGCGTGAGGATCTCGGCGCCGGTGTCGGTGACCAGGAGCGTGTGCTCGAACTGGGCCGTCCGCTTGCGGTCCTTGGTCAGGATCGTCCAGCCGTCGTCCCAGGACACCCAGTCGTGGGTGCCCAGGGTGAGCATCGGCTCCACGGTGAAGGTCATCCCCGGCTCGATCACTGTGTCGAACATCGGAGCGGCGTCGTAGTGCGGGATGACCAGGCCGGAGTGGAACGCCGTGCCGATCCCGTGCCCGGTGAAGTCGCGCACGACGCCGTAGCCGAACCTCCTGGCGTAGGACTCGATCACCTTACCGATCACGTTGACCTGCCGGCCCGGCACGACCGCCTTGATCCCGCGCATCATCGCCTCGTGGGTGCGTTCGACCAGCAGCCGCGACTCCTCGTCCACGTCGCCGACCAGGTAGGTGGCGTCGGTGTCGCCGTGCACGCCGAGGCCGTCGACCACCAGGTAGGCGGTGATGTCGATGTTGACGATGTCGCCGTCGCGCAGCACCGTCGAGTCCGGGATTCCGTGGCAGATGACTTCGTTCACGCTGGTGCACAATGACTTCGGGTAGGGCGGGGCCGTGCCGTTGCCGGGGTAGCCGAGCGTGGAGGGATAGGCGCCGTGGTCGAGCAGGAACTCGTGCCCGACCCGGTCCAGCTCGTCGGTGGTCACTCCCGGAGCGATGCGCTCGGCGGCCGCGGCCATCGCCTGCGCTGCGAGCCGGCCCGCCAGCCGCATGGCCGCGATGGTCGCGGCGTCCTTGATCTCGGAGCCGGTGAAGCGCTCGGCGCGCTGCTGGTCCACGTACGGCGGACGGCGGATCGCGGCCGGGACCGCTCGTGGTGGGCTGATCACGCCGGGGCTGAGGGTGCCGAGGGGGGCGGACATGCGCGCGAGTCTAGGCGGCGAGCCCCTGGTGTGCTGTGGGGCCACGGGCTTGTGGGGACTTGGGCTGTGGGGCCTCGGGCCGGTGGGGCCACGGGCTTGTAGGGGCTCGGGCTTGGGGGCCACGGGCTGTGGGGCCTCGGGCCGGTGGGGCCACGGGCTTGTGGGAGCTCAGGCCTGGGGGCCACGCGCTTGTGGGGGCTCAGGCTTGGGGGCCACGGGCATCGGGCCGGCCGCCGGAGCGATGCCCTCCTCGCCCGGTTTCGGCGGGTCCGGCCCGCGACCAGTGATCACGATGGAGATCACGATGTGTGAGGAATGGCCGTTTCTAGCGATTTCCGCGCCTTCCGACGCAACGTGATCTACATCGTGATCACTCGTGCCAGGTGGGGCCTCGGGATTGTGGACTCGGGCCGGTGGGGACTCGGGCCGGTGGGGACTCGGGCCGGTGGGGGACTCGGTCGGCTTTGCGCTGAGGGTGGAGATCACGGGTGGATGTGGTCGTGGGGGAGACCAGATCCACACATCGTGATCTCCACCGTGTGCGTCGCGGGAGGTCTGGCGGTGCTCGGCGCGCTCGCCTAGCGTTCAGACCCATGGAGCGGTACTGGTTCAACACCACCACCGGCAAGGTCGAGGCCGATGCGGACAAGTCGCGGGGCGAGGTGCTGATGGGCCCCTATCCGACCTTCGAGGAGGCTGCGCGGGCGTTGCAGACGGCGCGCGAGCGGACCGAGAAGTGGGATGAGGAGGACCGGCGCTGGAGCGAGGGCGAGGGAGGCGGAGCCGCAGGGCCTGACCGCAGGGCCTGACCGCGGGGCCTGACCGCGGGGCCTGATTGCTCCGACCGGGCCGTGCCGCGGTTCACACCCCGGCAGGGCCTCGGGCGGCGCGTAGCTCGCGTTCGCGGACGGCGTGCTCGTCGGTACGTGCGTCGTAGTGCCACATGGCCGGCAGCGAGGCTGCGGCCGCACCGACGCCGCCGACACACAGCAGGCCACCGGCCACGATGGCCCGTCGCACCCCGAGCAGATCGGCCATCAGCCCGGCCCTCACCTGACCGCCGAGCGGGCCGATCGAGTAGGAGAGCATCTCGATCCCGGCCAGCCGTCCGCGCATCGCGTCGGGGATGGTCTGGTTCCAGATCGTGGCCCGGAACAGGCCGCTGGTCATGTCGCAGGCTCCGGCAAGCACCAGCGCGGGCAGGACCAGCCAGACCGACGGCGCCAGCCCGGCGAGCCCGATGCAGGCGCCCCAGGCCGCGGCGGCCACGATCACGGCCCGGCCGTGGTGGTGCACCCGTCGTGTCCACGCGCTCGCGGCGGTGGCCAGCAGGCTGCCCGCGGTGCCCGCCGTGTAGAGCAGGCCGAGCAGCTCGGGCCGGTGCAGCACGGTCGAGGCGAACGCGGGGTAGATCACCTCGGGCATCGCCATCAGCATCGCCACGATGTCCACCACGTAGGTGCCCATCAGCACCGGGCGGCTGATCGCGTAGCGCAGCCCGGCCGCGATCCGGGACAGGCTCGGCGGCTGGGTGTCGTCGGCGATCCGCAGCGGGCGCAGGGCGGCGAACAGCGCGGTGGCGACGGTCAAGGCGGTGACGTCGACCGCATAGGCCCAGCCCAGCCCGGCGTGGGCAACCAGCAGCCCACCGACCGCCGGGCCGGCCAGCAGTCCCACCTGGATACCGAACGAGGACATCGCGATCGCAGCCGGCACCTGGTCGTGGCCGACGACGCGGGGCAGCAGCGCCTCGCGGCTCGGACGCTGCACCGACTGCGCCGCCGACAGGCCGGCCCCGATGACGTAGAGCAGCCACACTCTCGGCTCGGCCAGCAGGGCGTTGGCGAGCAGGCCCGCGGTGAGAACGACCTGAGCCGTCCCAGTGGCCACCAGCACCCGCCGCCGGTCGTAGTGGTCGGCGACGGCCCCGCCGTACAGGCCGAAGGCCAGCAGCGGACCCAGTTCGGCCGCGCCCATCAGGCCGACCGCCAGATTGGAGCCGGTCTGATGGTAGAGCTGGTAGGGCAGCGCCACGTAGGTGACCATGCCGCCGAGATAGAACACCGTGCCGGCCAGGACGAGCAGCCGGAAGTCGCGCGAACCGCGCCACGGAGTCAGATCCACAACGACCCAGCGTGGCAGGCGGGACAATGCCTGTCATGGCGGTTTCCCGCGTGGTCTCGCTCGTGCCCTCGCTCACCGAGGCGGTGGCCGCCACGGACCCCTCGCTGCTGGTCGGAGTGACCGACTGGTGCACCCATCCGGCCGGCCTGACCGTCGCGCGGGTCGGTGGCACCAAGAACCCGGACGTCGCCCGGATCGTCGCCCTCGCCCCCGACCTGGTGCTGGTCAACGTCGAGGAGAACCGGCTGCCCGATGCCGAGGCGCTGCGGGCCGCCGGGCTCGCCGTGCACGTCACCGACGTGCGCACCCTGGAGGGGGAGTTCGGCGCGTTCGAGCAGCTCGGGACCATGCTCGTCGCCTGCGGGCTGCCCCGCCCGCGGTGGCTGGAGGAGGCGCAGGCGGCCTGGCGCGCCGTCCGGCCGATCGAGCCCCGGCGCCTGGCCGTGGTGCCGATCTGGCGCCGCCCGTGGATGGCGGTCGGCTCGGACACCTTCACCGGCGCCGTCCTGGCCCGGCTCGGGGTGGACAACGCGTTGGACGGCGCGCCCGAGCGCTACCCCAGGATCACCCTGGCCGACCTGCCGGCCCACGATCTGGTGGTGCTGCCGGACGAGCCGTACGCCTTCGCGGCGGACGACGGCCCGGAGGCGTTCGCCGGCACGCCCTGTGCGCTGGTGTCCGGCCGCCACCTGACCTGGTACGGCCCGTCCCTGATCGAGGCGCCCGTGCTGCTGCGGGACCAGTTGTCGGCGGCGGGTTAGCTCTCGAAGGAGTGCTCGGCGGCCGGGAAGGTGCCGGCGCGCACGTCGTCCGCGTAGGCCCGGGCGGCATCGAGCATCACGGTGTGCAGGTCGGCGTACCGCTTGACGAAACGCGGCGCCCTGCCGGTGCGCAGGCCCATCATGTCCTGCCAGACCAGCACCTGGGCGTCGCACTCGGGTCCGGCGCCGATCCCGATGGTCGGGATCTCCAGGGCCTTGGTCACGGCCGCCGCGGCCGCCACGGGCACCATCTCCAGCACGATCGCGAACGCTCCGGCCTCCTGCAGCGCCAGCGCCGCGGCCACCATCTGCTCGACGGCCTCGTCACCGCGTCCCTGCACCCGGTAGCCGCCCAGTCCGTGCTCGGACTGCGGGGTGAACCCGATGTGACACATCACCGGGATGCCGGCCCCGACGATCGCCTCCACGCTCGGGGCGACGCGCCTGCCGCCCTCGAGCTTGACCGCGTGGGCCAGGCCCTCCTTCATCATCCGCATCGAGGTGGCCAGAGCCTGCTCGGGACCGGCCTGGTAGGACCCGAAGGGCAGGTCGGCGACCACGAGGCAGTGCCGGGCGCTGCGGGTGACCGCGCGTACCAGTGGCACCATCTCGTCGACCGTGATCGGCACCGTGGTCTCGTAGCCGTAGACGTTGTTGGCCGCCGAGTCCCCGACCAGCAGCACCGGGATGCCGGCCTGCTCGAACACCGCTGCCGTGTACTGGTCGTAGGCGGTGAGCATGGCGAAGCGTTCGCCACGCTGCTTCATCTCGCGCAGGTGATGGATCCGCACCCGCCGTGGCAGCGGCGCAGCCCCGGGAGCGGCCGCGTCGGGCACCACGACCCGCCCGCCATAGGGGTTCGGCTGCTCCGCCTCGCCGGGCGCCGGGCTGGGCTGGGTCATCGCGACCTCCGCGTCGATCGGGCAGGCGCACGACAGAGCGCCCGGGCCAGCCTACGACTTGTCCTCGCGCCAACGACTGGTGATCGGCAGCCGCCGGTCCCGGCCGAAGGCCACCGGGGAGATCTTGGGGCCGGGGGCGGACTGGCGACGCTTCCACTCGGCGCGGTCGACCATGGTCACCACGCCGTCGATGGTGGTCGCCGCGAAGCCGTCGGCGAGCAGCTCCGACCGGCCGTGGGCCCCCTCGACATAGCGTTCGAGCAGGGAGTCCAACAGGTCGTAGGGAGGCAGCGAGTCCTGGTCGGTCTGGCCCGGGCGCAGTTCGGCCGAGGGCGCCTTGCTGATCGAGCGCTCCGGGATCGGTGGGCTCTGGCCGAGCCGGGCCGCCTCCGCGTTGCGCCAGTGCGCCAGGGCCCACACCACGGTCTTCGGCACATCCTTGAGCGGATTGAACCCACCGACCGAGTCCCCGTAGATCGTGGTGTACCCCACCGCCAGCTCGGACTTGTTGCCGGTGGTCAGGGTGAGGTGCCCCTCGGCGTTCGACAGGCCCATCAGGACGACGCCACGCACCCGGGCCTGCAGGTTCTCCTCGGCGATGCCGGTCAGGCCCAGTGCGTCGAGGAAGGACTGGACCATCGGGGCGATGGGCACCACGCGATAGTCCAGGCCGGTGCGCTTGGCCAGGTCCGCGGCGTCGTCCTTGGAGTGGTCGCTGGAGTAGCGGGAGGGCATGGAGACCCCGACCACGTTCTCGGCGCCGATGGCGTCGCAGGCGATCGCAGCCACCAGGGTCGAGTCGATCCCTCCGGACAGGCCGAGCACGATCGAGCGGAACCCGTTCTTGCGCACGTAGTCCCGCAGCCCGACCACCAGTGCCCGGTACACCTCGGCCTCCCCGTCACGGGGCTCGGCGATCGTGGCCGGGGGGCTCAGGGCGACCTCGGGCGAGTAGGTGGGCACCGGGTCCGTGCTGATCGTCACGTGCCGCACGCCGTCCACGTCGGGCGGCGCCGCGTGGGCGGCGTCCAGGGGCAGCTCGAGGTCGACCACGAGCAGGGTCTCGTCGAACTGCGGCGCCCGCGCCAGCACCTCGCCCGCAGCCGAGACCACGATCGAGTCGCCGTCGAAGACCAGGTCGTCCTGGCCGCCGACCATGTTCACGTAGGCCAGGGCGCACCCCGCCTGAGCAGCCCGGCGCGTCACCAGATCGAGCCGGACGTCGTCCTTCTCCCGCTCGTACGGAGACCCGTTGAGCACCAGCAGCAACTCGGCGCCCGCGGCGCGGGTGAGGGCGACCGGGCCGCCCTCCTGCCACAGGTCCTCGCAGATGGCGATCGCCACGTCGACGCCGCGCACCCTGACCACGGTCAGATCACGGCCGGGCACGAAGATCCGGAACTCGTCGAACACGCCGTAGTTGGGCAGGTGGTGCTTGGCGTAGCGGGCCACCACCCGGCCGCCGACGAGCACCGCGGCGCAGTTCTGCGGCTCGCCCTTCGGCACCCCGACCCGGACGGCGGGCGCCACGTTCTCGCCGCGGCCGTCGCCGTCGCGGTCGACCCGGTCGAGGTAACCCACCACCACCGGAAGGTCACCCAGCCCGTCGGCGGCCAGGGCCGCGGCCAGGGCGTCGAGGGCGTGCCGGCTGGCGTCGACGAAGGAGGTACGCAGGGCCAGGTCCTCCACCGGGTACCCGGTGAGAACCATCTCCGGGAAGGCGGCCAGGTGTGCGCCGGCGTCGGCGGCCGTGCGCGCCCATTCCCGCACCAGGGCGGCGTTGCCATCGAGATCGCCGACAGTCGGGTTCACCTGGGCAAGGGCCAGGCGCAGCTGAGTCATGAGGGCGAGCCTAGGAGAACACCGGTCGAAGGGTCTGTGGTGGCGCAGCCGAAACGGCTCGTGACGGCGTCGATCACCTGTCGATCACCTCCGGGGACGGCGTCAGCCCTCGCGGCCGGCGGGAGCGACCCCGTCGTCGGCGGCGCCGCGCTCACCGTCCTGGAGCATGCCCCGGTACCTGACCTGGGCGAAGCTCCCCTTGCGGGAGATCAGGCGGGCGGGTACCCCGATCATCACGCCGCACGGCGGGACGTCCCGGGTGACCACGCTGTTGGCGCCGATCGAGGCGTCCGACCCCACCACCACGCCACCGGTGATGACGGCGCCTGGCCCGACCCACACCCGGTCCCCCAGCACCGGGGCCGGCGCCTCGTCGGGCGGCTGGTCGGCGGGCGGCTGGCCGGGGGCACCCGGCTCGATCGTGACCCCCTGCAGGACGTCGCAGCACCGTCCGATCCGGACCGGCCCGACCACGATGTGCCCGCTGTGGGGGATCATCAGGCCAGGACCGATGTGTGCGTCGGGATCGATCCGGATCCCGGTCAGGGCGAGAACGATCTGCTGACCCAGCTGAGCCGGCACGCTGACCGCGGCGCTGAGCGGGCGGGGACGGATCCGGGCGGCGTGATGCGCGAGCCGGTAGCTCAGCAGGGCCCACAGCCCGGGGGAGAGGATGGCGAGCTGCAGCATCGCCCGCAGGCCCGTGGTGCCCTCCACCTCGAGGTAGTACAGATACCGATCGACGTCCGCCCGGACGGTGGCGATCAGTCCCGCTCCCTCGCACCCACACGCTGCCGGCATCAGGTCCCCTCCGGTTCCGGTCATGGCCCGTGCCGATCTCCCGCGCCCACCTGGCCCTCACAGACCCCACGGCGGTGATGCCCCGACGCAGCGGTGGGCCGCTCCGAGGAATGTAGCGGCGGAATTGTCGGTGAACGGCCGGGACGGCGGGCGGCCATGCGGAACACTCGGACCGGGCTTCTGACTCGGTCATGAGGGGGCGTGCCATGCCGACGCCGTGTGTGTGTGAAGGCGCTCGACTGAAGGATGCGATTCGCGCGGACATCGACCGCTGCCTCGCGCTGGCCGAGAGGGACGGCGAGCCCCGCTTCCTGGCGATGCCCCGGATCCTTCTGTCGATCAAGCTCTGGGCCATCGCGAATCATCGGGTCACCCATTTCGCCCTCACCCGGATCCGTCCCCCCGCCCTCGGCCGGCTGCTCGCCGGCCTGTCGTTCATCGGGCAGCGGTTGTTCGCCGCCGTCACCGGGATCGAGATCGACGCTCACGCCCACATCGGTCCGGGCCTGATGATCCCCCACGACGGGTACGTGGTGATCGGTCCGGTGCGCGTCGGCCGGCACTGCACCATCTCTCAGGGGGTCACGCTGGGTCAGGGACTGGTGGGCGACGCCACGGTGGAGGACGACACCCCGGTGATCGGCGATCGGGTCTGGGTGGGTCCCGGCGCGGTCATCGCCGGCCACGTGACGGTGGGGTCGGACGCGGCCATCGGCGCCAACAGCGTGCTGATGCGGGACGTGCCACCTCGTGGGGTGGTGTTCGGGGTGCCCGGCCGCCTCGTGTCGCGCAGGGGCAGTTTCGCCCAGGTCTACTTCCGGGACATGGATCAGGACGCCGACCGGGTCGCTGCCCTGGCCCTAGCCGCTGAGGAGCCTGCTGCCGGCGTCACGCCACGCACCGGAGGGGGCCTGCCGAGCGTATCGGCCGTTTCTGACGAGTGAGGCGTATCGCCAGGGAATCGCTCGATACCGTGGACAGCCTGAACGGCACCAGGCTCCGGCCATCAGCACGGCACGACTGTGATCGGTCCGTAGGGTGCGGCGGTCGCGTGGACGGCCGATGGGAGCCCGGGAGGGACAAACGGGGAGGGTGAGGCAGGCGTGAGGGATCGTCGGAGGGTGACTGTCCGGGACCGGCGCCCGGTGCGTGATACCCGCGCAGCGGTGATCGGGGCGATGATCATCGGACTGGCTGCCGGGACCCTGACGGCCTGCAGCGTCAGCGGGGAGCCATCGGTGGCGACCCGGACCGTTGCGGCCTCGGCCGGCACCAGCGTGCCGTCCGCCGCCGCGAGCTCACCGGGCGGCACGACCGCCCCGACCACCGAGGTGACGGCCGACGAGGTGGCCAAGGTGGCGCGCACCAGGGTGTTCTTCGGTCACCAGTCGGTGGGGATGAACATCCTCGAGGGCGTGCCCGGGGTCTACTCCGCGTTGGGGGTGGCGGCACCGCCGATCACGGAGGGCGAGGCCGCCGCGGGGGCGGCCGGCGGATTCGTCACGCACGCCTTCATCGGGCGGAACGAGAAGCCGCTGCTCAAGATCGATGACTTCAGCGCCAGGCTACGCGCCGGCCTGGGCACGCAGGTCGACGTCGCGATGATGAAGTTCTGCTACGTCGACGTCTACGGCGACCGGGACGTCGACGCGTTGTTCGCGCGGTACCGGGACACCATGACCGCACTGGAGCGGGATCTCCCGAAGGTCACGTTCATCAAGGTGACGGTTCCGCTCACCACGCGAGGCAGCGGTGCGCAGGCCGACAACGCCACGCGGGAACGGCTGAACGCCCTGATCCGCCGGGAGTACACCGGTCACCACCTCTTCGACCTGGCCGCGGTGGAGTCGACGGCGCCGGACGGCACGCGGGCGGCGAGCCCGTTCGAGGGTCAGGAGTCGTTCGCGCTGTTCGACGGGTATGCCGCCGATGAGGGCCACCTCAACGCCACGGGCGCTCGCCGGGTGGCGTCGGCGTGGCTCAAGGCCATCGCGGAGGCGTCACCGAAGTGATCCACCGGCCGTCACCGGCGCCGTGCCGTCGCGCACGACGACCGGTGGTGGGAGGGCGGCTCGGCTCACCCCACCAGACGGTCCGGCGGTCGCTCAAGGTGGACGCCGGGACGGCCGATGCGAGGATGTCGTACGTTGTCCGATACTCTGGACACCAGCGGGCCCGCCCAGTTCTGCCTCGGGCCCACTTCTCGCACCGTCGAAGCCCTTGCGCCGCGACCCAGTAGAGAGTCGCGCCGGGCAAAACGCCCCGCTATCGATCCTCGAGATCGATTGTTCATCGGAGTCACCTCTTCACCATGCCAGACACCACGTTCCGCGCCCTCGGCGTGCCCGCACTCCTGGCCGACGTCCTCGCCGGTCAGAAGATCACCACCCCCACGCCGATCCAGGCAGCCACGCTGCCGGACTCCCTGGCCGGGCGCGACGTCCTCGGCCGCGGCCGCACCGGCTCCGGCAAGACCTACGCCTTCGTGCTCCCGCTGCTCGCCCGGCTCGCCGCGAGCGGCACCCCGCGTCGTCCGCATCAGCCGCGAGCCCTGATCCTGGCTCCCACCCGCGAACTGGCCCTGCAGATCGACGCGGCGATGGCCCCCCTGGCCAAGACCATGGGGTTCACCTCGCGCACCATCTTCGGCGGGGTCCGGCAGCAGCCCCAGGTGAACGCGTTGCGGGCCGGCGTCGACATCGTCGTCGCCTGCCCCGGCCGGCTGGAGGACCTGATCCGTCAGCGGCACCTGCGTCTGGACGCCGTCGAGGTCACCGTGATCGATGAGGCCGACCACATGTCCGACCTGGGCTTCCTGCCCTCGGTGCGCCGGATCCTCGCCCTGACCCCCGACAGCGGCCAGCGGATGCTCTTCTCGGCCACCCTCGACGCCGCCGTCGACGTGCTGGTGAAGGCCTATCTGCACCGGCCGGTGACCCATCAGGCCGACTCCGCCTCCTCGCCGGTCTCGACGATGAGCCACCACGTGCTGCACGTCAGCAACGAGGCGCACCTGCCCGTGCTGGTCGATCTGGTCGCGGCCCCCGGGCGCACCGTCGTCTTCACCCGCACCAAGCATCGCGCCAAGCGGCTGGCCAAGCAGCTCAATGCCTCGGGGGTGCCCGCCGTCGAGCTGCACGGCGACCTCAGCCAGGGTGCGCGCACCCGCACCATGGAGGCCTTCCACAGCGGCGCCGCCCGCACCCTGGTGGCCACCGACATCGCCGCCCGCGGAATCCACGTGGACGACGTCGGCCTGGTCGTGCACGCCGACCCGCCGGGGGAGGCCAAGGCCTACCTGCACCGCTCGGGCCGCACCGCCCGGGCCGGCGCCAGCGGCACCGTGATCACACTCATGACCGATGCCCAGGTGCGCGAGGTGCGTGACCTGACCCGTCGCGCCGGGGTCTCGGCGACCACCACCAGGGTGACCGCCAGCCACCCGCTCCTGCGTGAGCTCGCCCCGGGGGACCGCCAGCTCACCGGGGGCTATGTGAGCTCCGTGCCGGAGCCGCGCCCGGCGACCCGGCCCCGGCGTACCGGGAGCGGGTCGACGTCCTCGGCCGCGGGGCGCCCTGCCGCGGCACCGCGCCAGGGCGGGCGCCGTTCCGGTGGGGCGGCGGCCTTCTCCTCCGGTGCCCGCAGCGGATCTCGCCGGAGTCGCTGACCGGGGACACGGCAGGCCGACATCGCGCCGTCACACGGGCCGACTAGCCTGAGTCCGGCAGAGGCGGACGGGCGAGCTGGGAGTGACTGTGGACAGACAGCAGGAGTTCGTGCTCCGGACCCTCGAGGAGCGCGACATCCGGTTCGTGCGGCTGTGGTTCACCGATGTGCTGGGTTCGCTCAAGTCGGTGGCCGTGGCTCCGGCGGAGCTGGAGGGTGCGTTCGCCGAGGGGATCGGGTTCGACGGCTCGGCGATCCAGGGACTGGCCCGGGTCTACGAGGCCGACATGCTGGTCAAGCCCGACCCGTCGACCTTCTCGGTGCTGCCCTGGCGCGGTGACCACCAGGGCACGGGGCGCATGTTCTGCGACATCCTGACCCCGGACGGCGAGCCGACCCTGGCCGACCCCCGGCACGTGCTCAAGCGGGCGCTGGAGAAGGCCGCCGGGCACGGGCTGACCTTCTACACCCACCCGGAGATCGAGTTCTACCTGCTCAAGGACGAGCCCGCCCGGGGCCGCGTCCCGGAGCCGGTCGACCGGGCCGGGTACTTCGACCACGTCGCGCGTGGCACCACCCACGACTTCCGGCGGGCCGCGATCAGCCTGCTGGAGTCGATGGGCATCTCGGTGGAGTTCAGCCACCACGAGGGCGGCCCCGGTCAGAACGAGATCGATCTGCGCTACGCCGACGCGTTGAGCACCGCCGACAACATCATGACCTTCCGGACCGTGATCAAGGAGGTCGCGCTCGAGCAGGGCATCTACGCCACGTTCATGCCCCGCCCGTTCGCCGACCACCCCGGCTCGGGGATGCACACCCACCTGTCGCTCTTCGAGGGCGACCGCAACGCCTTCCACGAGGCCGGCGCCGAGTACCAGCTCAGCAAGGTCGCCCGGCACTTCATCGCCGGCCTGCTCACGCATGCCGCCGAGATCACCGCGGTGACCAACCAGTGGGTCAACTCCTACAAGCGGCTGTGGGGCGGCGGCGAGGCGCCGAGCTATGTCTGCTGGGGCCACAACAACCGCTCGGCCCTGATCCGGGTGCCGATGTACAAGCCGGGCAAGCCCAACTCCACCCGGATCGAGTACCGCTCGCTCGACTCGGCCTGCAACCCGTACCTGTCCTTCGCAGTGATCCTGGCCGCAGGCCTGAAGGGGATCGAGGGCACCTACGAGCTCCCGGAGGGCGCGGAGGACGACGTGTGGGCGCTCACCGACGCCGAGCGCCGGGCACTGGGGATCAAGCCGCTGCCGAGCAACCTCGAGGCGGCGATCGAGATCATGCAGGAGTCGGAGCTGGTCGCCGAGACCCTGGGTGAGGGCCTGTTCGACTTCTTCCTGCGCAACAAGCGTCAGGAGTGGTGGGACTACCGTCACCAGATCACGGCCTTCGAGCTCGACCGCTACCTTCCTGTGCTGTGAGCCCACACCTTCTGGTCGTCGTCCACGAGTCCTACGCCGGCCTCGGCCGGCTGGGCGATGTCGGCGGTGCCCGAATCGACGAACGCCGTCCTGACCTCGGCCACGCCCTGCCCGCCGACCTGTCCGGTCATGACGGCCTGATCGTGCTCGGGGGGTCGATGGCGGCCTGGGAGGACGACGTCGCCCCCTGGTTGTCGCAGACCCGGCGGCTGCTGGCCGCAGCGGTCGAGCGGTCGGTGCCGACCCTGGCCATCTGCCTGGGCGCCCAACTGCTGGCCCTGGCCACCGGCGGGACCGTCGAGCGCGGGGCGGCCGGTCTCGAGGTGGGGTTGGTCGACATCGCGCTGACCGGTGCCGCCGCCGAGGACGCCCTGATGGCGCCCGTGTCCGCGCGGTTCGGCGACCGGTTCGCCGTCCCGCACTGGCATCAGGATGCGATCACCCGGCTTCCGGCCGGAGCCGTGCTGCTGGCCACCGGCGGACGCTACCCGAACCAGGCCTACCGGATCGGCGAAGCGGCCTGGGGCCTGCAGTACCACCCCGAGGTGAGTGCCGTGGACTGGCGGGACTGGATGGAGGACGGGCACGGCGCCGTCCGCACCGAGGGCCTGCACCCCGACGAACTGACCGCCGCGATGACCGGGGCGGAGGCGCACCTGGTCGCCATGGCCGAGGCCCACGCCGCCGCGTTCGCGCAGGTCCTCGCCGCGCGGTGACGACGTGAGCGTGCGGTGAGCAGGGAGCGGTCCACCACCGCGGGGGCCCGCCTGGTCCGGCTCGGGTTCCACGACCCGGAGCGGGCCGCCTCTCTGCTCGCCGATCCGGCGGTCTCCGGGCTGGTCGACCCGCTGGAGGACCTCTTCGACGACGGGGTGCTCAGTGCGCTCGGGGAGGCCCCCGACCCCGACCGGGCCCTGCTGGCGCTGGTCCGGATCCTCGAGGAGCTGGACCGCAGCCGCGAGGCCCACGTCGAGGCCAAGCCCGCCCGCCTGCTGGCCATGCTGCGCACCGGTGGCCCGGCCCGGTCGCGCCTGCTGGCCGTGCTGGGCGCCTCGGTGGCTCTCGGCGACCACCTGATCCGTCACCCCGAGCACTGGACGGTGCTGACCGACGACCAGCTTGCCGTGGTCGGGGCCGACCTGCTCGAGGCGGTCGGTGCGGACCCCGGCAGCCCCGAGCCGATCGCCACGCTCGCGTCGGCGGTGGCCGTCGATGCCCTGCGGGTGGCCTATCGGCGACGGCTGCTCTCGATCGCCGGTCGGGACCTGGTGGCCGCCGACCCGGTGCACCACCTGCCCTCGGTGGCCCGGGACCTGGCCGACCTGGCCGCTGCCGCGCTGGAGGCCGCGCTCGCGATCGCCCGTGCCGAACTGCCGGCGAAGGCCGCACGGTGCCGGATCGCCGTGATCGGGATGGGCAAGTGCGGTGGTCGGGAGCTGAACTACGTCAGCGACGTCGACGTGATCTACGTGGTCGAGCCGATCGCCGGCGGCGACGAGTCGGCAGCACTGGCAACGGGGGCCAAGCTCGCGGCGGCCCTGGCCCGGGCCTGCTCGACCTCCACCGCGGAGGGCACCCTGTGGCCGGTCGACGCCGCCCTGCGCCCGGAGGGCAAGGCTGGTCCGCTGGTGCGCACCGTGCGCAGCCATGTCAGCTACTACGAGCGGTGGGCGCACACCTGGGAGTTCCAGGCCCTGCTGAAGGCGCGGGTGGTGGCCGGGGACCGCGCGTTGGGGCAGGCCTATCTGGACGCGATCGCGCCGATGGTCTGGCGGGCGGCCGAGCGGGAGAACTTCGTCGAGGACGTGCAGGCCATGCGCCGCCGGGTCGAGCAGCACGTGCCGGCCCGCGAGGCAGCGCGCCAGCTCAAGCTCGGGCCCGGAGGCCTGCGCGATGTCGAGTTCAGCGTGCAGCTGCTGCAACTGGTGCACGGCCGGATCGATCCACGGCTGCGGACGGGTAACACCCTCGAGGGGCTGGAGGCGTTGAGCGCCTACGGGTACGTGGGCCGCGACGACGCCGCCGAGCTCGATCGGGCCTACCGGTTCCTGCGCACCCTCGAGCACCGCATCCAGCTGCACCGGCTGCTGCGCACCCATGTCGTGCCCGCCGAGCCGGACGCCCTGCGCTGGATCGGCCGATCCTTCGGGATGCGCCGTTCCCCGGCGGCCGAGCTGGAGGACCAGTGGCGCCGGCACGCGCTCGAGGTGCGCCGGCTACACGAGAAGCTGTTCTACCGCCCGCTGCTGGCCGCGGCCGCCCGGCTGACCACCGACGAGGTGCGGCTCACCCCGGAGGCGGCCAACGCCCGCCTCGCCGCCCTCGGCTACCGCGATCCGGAGGGGGCGATGCGCCACCTGGCGGCGTTGACCGCCGGGGTGAGCCGCCGGGCGGCCATCCAGCGTCAGCTGCTGCCGGTGATGCTCGGCTGGTTCGCGGACGGCGCCGACCCCGATGCCGGACTGCTCGCCTTCCGCCGGGTCAGCGACGACCTGGGCACCACGCACTGGTATCTGAAGATGCTGCGCGACTCGGGGGTCGCCGCGGAGCGGATGGCCCGAGTGCTGGCCGCGAGCCGACTGGTCGCGCAGCTGCTGCAGAGCGGCCCGGAGGCCGTCGCCATGTTCGGCGACGTCGGCGAGCTGACCCCGCTCTCGCGGGCCGAGACCGTGGCGGCCGTGGGGCGGGCGGTCGACCGGCACTCCTCGGACCTGGACGCCGC
>JBAPWU010000705.1:0-2984 GCA_049283855.1 Kineosporiaceae bacterium | reverse complement strand
GCCCAGCGCCGCGTAGCGACGCCCCAGGGTGCGCGCCAGCGCCGCGTCCGCATGAACGGCCGGGTCGGCCAGCCGCCCCTCGATCTCGGCGTGCTCGGCCAGCAGGGGCGCGACGGCGCCGCTCAGGGCCTCATCCGCGTCCGGCTGCGTCATGGTCACCACCTGTCCCTGCCTCGGTCCGAGCACAGCGGACGGCGCCGACCGCCACCGTCGGGTCGACGGGGCGATCGGCGCCGTGGACGAGCTACTTGCCGCCCTGCTTCTTGCCGTAGCGCTGCTGGAACCGGGCCACGCGGCCGCCGGTGTCCAGGATCTTCTGCTTGCCGGTGTAGAAGGGGTGGCACTGGCTGCAGACATCGGCGTGGATCACGCCGTTCTTCGCCGTGCTGCGGGTGGAGAACGTGGCGCCACAGGTGCAGGTCACCGTGGTCTCCACGTACTCGGGGTGGATGCCGCTCTTCACGTGGTTCTCTCCCTAGGTCATGGCCGCCGGGTCGCCCGCACGGAGCGCGAGACGTGAACCGGAGCCGCCCACCAGTGTGCCAGAGCCGACACCCTGGGTCGGGCGGGGGTGCGATCAGTCGTCGTCGCGACCGGGCAGCGGCGTGGTCTTCTGCACCTGGAGCAGGAACTCGGCGTTGCTCTTGGTGCCCTTGACCCGGTCGAGCAGCAACTCGATCGCCTGCTGGGCATCGAGCGCGCCCATCACCCGGCGCAGCTTCCAGACGATCCCGAGTTCGTCCTTGGACATCAGGATCTCTTCGCGGCGGGTGCCCGAGGCGTTGACGTCGACCGCCGGGAAGATCCGCTTGTCGGCCAGGTTGCGGGACAGGCGCAGCTCCATGTTGCCGGTGCCCTTGAACTCCTCGAAGATCACCTCGTCCATCTTCGAGCCGGTCTCCACCAGCGCGGTGGCCAGGATGGTCAGCGAGCCGCCGTTCTCGATGTTGCGGGCGGCGCCGAAGAACCGCTTCGGCGGGTACAGCGCGCTGGAGTCGACACCACCGGACAGGATCCGCCCGCTGGCCGGGGCGGCCAGGTTGTACGCGCGCCCGAGCCGGGTGATCGAGTCGAGCAGCACGACCACGTCATGGCCCAGCTCCACCAGCCGCTTGGCCCGCTCGATCGCCAGCTCGGCAACCGTGGTGTGGTCCTCCGCCGGACGGTCGAAGGTCGAGGCGATCACCTCACCCTTGACCGTTCGCTGCATGTCGGTGACCTCCTCCGGCCGCTCGTCCACGATCACGACCATGAGGTGGCATTCGGGGTTGTTGCGGGTGATCGCGTTGGCGATCGCCTGCAGGATCAGCGTCTTGCCCGCCTTCGGCGGGGAGACGATCAGACCGCGCTGCCCCTTGCCGATCGGAGCGACCAGATCGATGATCCGGGTGCTGATGATGTTCGGCTCGGTCTCCAGGCGCAGCCGCTCCTGGGGGTACAGGGGGGTCAGCTTGCCGAACTCGGGCCGGGTCCGGGCCTCGTCCGCGCCGGTGCCGTTGACCGTGTCGAGACGGACCAACGCGTTGAACTTCTGCCGCTGGGCCTCCCCCTCACGCTGCTGGCGGACGACGCCGGTCACCGCGTCGCCCTTGCGCAGCCCGTGCTTCTTGACCTGGCCGAGGCTGACGTAGACGTCGCCGGGGCCGGGCAGGTAGCCCGAGGTGCGCAGGAAGGCGTAGTTGTCGAGCACGTCGAGGATGCCGGCCACGGGGACCAGGACGTCGTCCTCGGAGACCTCGGGCTCCTCGGTCAGCCCGCCTGGGCCGGTGTCCGGGCCACGGGTGGTGCGGCGCTTGCGGTCGCGGTACCGGCCGCGGCGACGACGACCGCGGCCGTCGCCGTCCTCGTCGTCGTCCTCGTGCCGGTTGACCAGGCCCTGCTGGCCCTGCTGGCCCTGCGGACCCTGGGAACCCCGGTTCTGGTTGTCCCGGTTCTGGTTGTCCCGGTTCTGGTTGTCCCGGTTGCGCGTGTCGCGACCGTCACGCCGGCCGTTGGGGCGCCGGGCCTGGCCCTCGCCGTCGGCGGGGGTGCTGTCGGGGGCGGCGCTGTCGGGGGCAGTGCTGTCGGCGGTGGCGCCATCCGGTGTGGGCTGGCTCGGGGCCGCACCGTTCTCGCTCGCCCGCTCACGCGCCACACGGGTCCGCTCGGCCTGCTCTGCCCGCGCGGGGCGAGCGGCCGGAGCCTCCGCGTGCCCGCTCTGCAGCGGCAGCGCAGGCTGCGACGAGCCGGACTGCCGAGCCCTGATGGCGGCCAGCAGGTCCGACTTGCGCATCTTGCCGGTTCCGCTGATGCCGAGCTCGGAGGCGATCGCCTGCAGCTGCGGCAGACGAAGAGCCGACAGGCTCCCGCTGCGGCCGGCAGTGCCCGCGGAGGAATCCGCAGAGGCGGCGGCGATCTCGGTGGTGTCTGTCACGTAGTGTCCCTTCCCCTCTCCGCCCGTGGGACACGGACGCAAGAGCGGGTCGACGTCCGGGAGATCCCGGACCGGTGAAGTCCGCGCGTGTACGCCAGAAGCGTCGGGAAGTGCGCGGTGGTTGGCAGTGACTGGGGCTCGTGGATCGGGCCTCCGAGCGGCTGCGCACACACTGTAACACCGCTGGGGTGCCCACGCGCTACACCCCCCGCGTCGTGGCGCAGCGTCGACGACGGGGCTCAGACCAGCACGGTGCCCACGATGTCGATCGGCAACGCCATCACCCTCCACGGGCCCATCGCCTCGCCGCCGGCGGCCAGCGCCGAACGCACGGCTGTCAGCGGCCGCTCCCCCTCGCCGAGCACCAGCACACTGGGGCCGGCCCCGGAGACCACCGCCGCACCGCCGCGGGCGCGCACGGCATGCACCAGGGCCGCAGTGTGCGGCATCGCCGGGGCCCGCTGCTCCTGGTGCAACCGGTCCTCGGTCGCCGGCAGCAGCAGATCCGGCCGCGCCGTGAACGCCTGCACCAGCAGTGCCGCGCGGCCGGCGTTGAAGGCGGCGTCGGCGT
>JBAPWU010000704.1:0-6624 GCA_049283855.1 Kineosporiaceae bacterium | reverse complement strand
GGCCGGCACGCCGCGGCGCTGCTGGGCTGACCCGCTAGCGCGCGTCGACCAGGTCGACCACGAAGATCAGGGTCTCGTTGGGGCCGATCGCGCCGCCGGCCCCCCGGCTGCCGTAGGCCAGGTGCGGCGGGATGACCAGGCGGCGCCGGCCGCCGACCTTCATCCCGGCGATGCCCTGGTCCCAGCCGGGGATGACCTGCCCGACGCCGAGGCGGAAGTCCAGCGGCCGGCCCCGGTTCCACGAGGCGTCGAACTCCTCGCCGGTCGAGTACGACACACCCACGTAGTGGGCGCTGACCGTCTGGCCCGCCAGGGCCACCACGCCGGTGCCCTCGATCTCGTCCACGATCTGCAGGTCCGGCGGCGGCTCGCCCTCCGGGAAGCCGATCTCGGGCTTGTCCCGCCCGCTCAGGTCGGCGCTCATGGTGTCTCCTCCGGTCTCACGCGGCGTCCAGGATGTCCACCACGAAGGTCAATGTGTCCGTGCCCTTGATGCCGAGCTCCGCCCGCCCCTCGGCGCCGTAGCCGTCGTCGGGAGGGATGACCAGCAGGATCTGACTGCCCACGGTCTGCCCGACGAGTCCGCGATCCCACCCGGAGATCACCTTCCCGGTGCCGATCTCGAACGAGGAGGGCGACCGGCCCCAGGAGGAGTCGAACTGCTTGCCGCCGGGCCAGAACACCCCGGTGTAGTGCACGGTGATCTGCTGCCCCCGGGTCACCCGGGGACCGGTCCCGACGATCAGCGGCTGCACCACCAGCGTGCTCGGCGGTCCGCCGCCGGGCAGAGTGATCGTCGGGGCTCCCTTGGCGTCGAGGGTCACGGTCGGCAGGCCCGCCTTGGCGGCCACCGCGGTGCCGGTCGCCCGGGCGAGCACCGCCTTGACCGCGAGCAGATCGACCACCAGCAGGAGGGTGTCGGTGGGGCCGATCCCCGCCTTGGGCCGGCCCTGGAGGCCGTAGGCGTCGGCCGGGGGGATGGCCAGCACGATGCGCGATCCGGCGGGGGTGCCGATCAGACCCGAGACCAGCCCCTTCAGGTTGTTCTTGGGGTCGAGCACGAAGCTCGCCGGGCGCTGGCCGTAGGAGGTGTCGAACTCCTTGCCGTCGGTGCCGTTGAAGCCGACGTAGTCGATCGTCACCCGCTGACCGGCCACGGCCTTGGGCCCGGTACCGGTGGTCAGCACGGTGCGCTCGGTGGTCGACACCGACAATGGGGTGGGCAGCCTCACCGAGGGCTTCGCCTTGGCGGGCCCGCTGACCTTCACCGCGGTGAGGTCGGTGACGGCGGTGCCGGCGGAGGGGCTGGCCGAGCTGCTCGGCGTGGTGCAGCCGGTGAGCGCGAGGGCGAGTGCGACCACCCCGGCGGCGACGGCCGAGACCAGCGAACGTGCAGACACGAGGCCCAACCCTAGGGGATCACATGCTCTGGATGAGCCGCTCCACCCGCTCGTCCACCGAACGGAACGGGTCTTTGCACAGCACCGTGCGCTGGGCCTGGTCGTTCAGCTTGAGGTGAACCCAGTCGACGGTGAAGTCGCGCCGGCGCTCCTGGGCCCGGCGCACGAAGTCGCCGCGCAGCTTGGCCCGGGTGGTCTGCGGCGGGACGGCGGTGGCCTCGAACACCTCGATGTCCGACGTCACGCGTTCGGCCAGACCACGCTTGACCATGAGGTAGTGCAGGCCACGGTCGCGATGGATGTCGTGGTAGGCCAGGTCGAGCCGGGCGATCCGGGGCGAGGACAGGGGCAGGTCGTGCCGGGCCCGGTACCGCTCGACCAGGCGGTGCTTGATCGCCCAGTCGATCTCGCGGTCGATCAGGCTCAGGTCGCCGGTGCCGACGGCCCGCAGGCCCCGCTCCCACAGATCCAGCACGCGCTTGATCACGTCGGTGTGCAGGCCATGGGTGTCGACGAAGTCCTTGGCCCGGTCCAGGTACTCCTGCTGGATCTCCAGCGCGCTGGCCTCGCGGCCGTTGGCCAGCCGCACCCGGCGCTGGCCGGTCAGGTCGTGGCTGACCTCCCGGATCGCCCGGATCGGGTTCTCCAGGGTGTGGTCGCGCAGCACCACGCCGGCCTCGATCATGCGCAGCACCAGGTCGGTCGCGCCGACCTTGAGCAGCGTGGTCGTCTCGGACATGTTCGAGTCCCCGACGATCACATGCAGCCGGCGGTACTTCTCGGCGTCCGCATGCGGCTCGTCGCGGGTGTTGATGATCGGCCGGGACCGGGTGGTGGCGCTGGAGACGCCCTCCCAGATGTGGTCGGCCCGCTGGGACAGGCAGAACACCGCTCCGCGCGGCGTCTGCAGCACCTTGCCCGCCCCGACCACCAGCTGACGGGTGACCAGGAACGGGATCAGCACGTCGGAGAGCCGGCCGAACTCACCGTGCCGGCTGACCAGGTAGTTCTCGTGACAGCCGTAGGAGTTGCCGGCCGAGTCGGTGTTGTTCTTGAACAGGAAGACCTCGCCGGCGATGCCTTCCTCGTGCAGCCGGCGCTCGGCGTCGACCAGGAGGCCCTCGAGGATCCGTTCACCGGCGCGGTCGTGGACGACCAGTTGGCGCACGTCGTCGCACTCCGGGGTGGCGTACTCCGGGTGCGAGCCGACGTCGAGATACAGCCGGGCGCCGTTGCGCAGGAAGACGTTGCTGGACCGCCCCCAGGACACCACCTTGCGGAACAGGTAGCGGGCCACCTCGTCCGGGGACAGCTTGCGCTGCCCATCGAAGGCACAGGTCACCCCGAACTCGGTCTCGATCCCGAAGATCCGGCGGTCCATGCGCCCCACTCTAGGTGCGTTGTCCGACAACCGACACCGGTCGCAAGCCCTACTCCGGTGCCGGATCTGCTCCCGACTCCGCCTCGGACGGCGGGTCGCTGCTCGGCGGGTCGCCCCTGAGCGTGTCGTGCAGGCCGGGCCGGGGGTCGTCGGTCGGCGGGGCGTCGGTGGTCGGGTCGCCCGGGGTGAGCAGACGCTCCAGCAGCGGGCCGGCCAGGCGACGGAAGGCGCGTCGAGGCCGTTGCCGGTCCAGGATGGCCACCTCGAGCTGAGCGGGCCCCAGGACCCGGTCCGCGCCGCCGGCCGGGTCCTTCGCGAGCAGCGAGGTGGCCAGGGTCAGCGCCTCGGACAGCGTGAGCCCCTCCCGCCAGGACTCGGTCAGCCCCGCGGTGATCTGCTCGGCCTGCCCGCCCATCGCCACGAACGGGCCCTCGTCGCCCACCGAACCGTCGTAGGTGAGCCGGAAGACCTGGTCGCCCTCGGCGGTCAGGCCGACCTCGGCCACGGCGATCTCCACCTCCAGCGGCTTGGGCTCGGTGGTGAACACCGCCCCGAGCGTCTGCGCGTAGGCGTTGGCCAGGCCGCGCGCGGTCACGTCGGCCCGGTCGTAGGAGTAGCCGCGCAGGTCGGCATAGCGCACCCCCGCGACCCGCAGGTTCTCGAACTCGTTGTACTTGCCGACCGCCGCGAAGGCGATCCGGTCGTAGATCTCGCTGATCTTGTGCAGGGACCGCGACGGGTTCTCGGCCACGAAGGCGATGCCGCCGTCGTAGCAGAGCACGACGACCGGGCGGCCGCGGGCGATGTTGCGACGGGCATAGTCCGCCCGGTCCTTCATGATCTGTTCGGGCGAGGCGTAGTACGGCGGCATGCTCATGACTGCGCGCTCCCCTGTCGCTCGGCCAGCAGGTCGGCCACCGTGGCTGCGAGGTCGTCGTCGGGCACCCGCTGGTAGCCGGCGTCGGTGACGGTGGCGACCACGGGGTAGATCCGGCGTCGTTCGTCCGGCCCGCCGGTGGCCGAATCGTCCTCCGCGGCGTCGATCAGCGCCTCCAGCGCCACCCGGACGGCGGCTGCGGCGTCCAGATCCGCCCGCCAGCCCTTCTTCAGCGTGCCGCGCGCGAAGAGCGAGCCCGACCCGACGCTGTGGTGCTCCCGTTCCTCGTAGCGCCCCCCGGTGATGTCGTACGAGAAGATGCGTCCGGCGCCGCGGTCGATGTCGTACCCCGCGAACAGGGGCACCACCGCCAGGCCCTGCATCGCCATCCCGAGGTTGCTGCGGATCATGGTGGCGAGCCGGTTGGCCTTGCCGTCCAGCGACAGCAGCGCACCTTCGATCTTCTCGTAGTGCTCGAGCTCGACCTGGAACAGCCGCACCATCTCGACCGCCACGCCCGCGGTGCCGGCGATCCCGACACAGGAGTACTCGTCAGCCGGGTAGACCTTCTCCATCTCCCGGTGCGCGATCAGGTTGCCCATGGTGGCCCGACGGTCGCCCGCCATCACCACGCCGCCGGCGAAGGTGAGCGCCACGATCGTGGTGGCGTGCGGCACCTCCGGGACGGCACCCGTCGGCAGCGGTCCCGCTCCGGGAAGCAGGCCGGCGGCGTGGATGGCCAGGAACTCGGTGAAGGAGGACGACCCGGGGGTGGTGAACGCCGCGGGGAGCCTCCCGTCGGCACCGTCGTAGTGGTCGCTCATCGGTGGGTTACTGGCCGCCCTTCTGCACGAATCCCTTGACGAACTCCTCCGCGTTGGTCTCCAGGACGTCGTCGATCTCGTCCAGGATCGCGTCGACGTCGTCGTCCTTCACCTGCGCCTGGGGTGCGGGCGGTGGCGGGGCGTCGTCGCCGTCGTCGTCGCGCCCGCGGGGCGCCTTCTGTTCCTGTCCGGCCATGGTGGTCCTCCTCGAGCCCGTGCTGCTCCGGGTGCCTGTGTCGATCCTAGGTGGCCAAGGCGTCGAGCAGGTCCGCGGCGGTCGCGCTGCGGTCCAGCAGTTCCCCGACATGTTCACGGGTGCCCCGATGCGGATCGAGGGTCGGTACCCGCTGCAGGGCCCCCCGGCCGGGCACGTCGAAGATCACCGAGTCCCAGGAGGCGGCTGCCACGTGCTCGCCGTAGCGCGACAGGCACCGGCCGCGGAAGTAGGCGCGGGTGTCCTCCGGGGGGCTTCCCACCGCCGCGGCGATCTCCTCCTCGCCGATCAGGCGCTCGACCTGCCCGCGTTGGGCGAGTCGCTGGTAGATGCCCTTCTCGGGACGCACGTCGGCCCACTGCAGGTCGATCAGCTGCAGCCGCGTGGCCTCCCACGGGAGATTCTCGCGCTGACGGAACCCCTCCAGCACCCGCAGTTTCGCCACCCAGTCCAGCTCCTGGGCGCAGCTCATCGGATCGCGCTCCAGCCGGGTCAGCACGCTCTCCCAGCGGCGCAGCAGGTCTCGGGTGATCGGCTCGGCGTCCTCGCCGAGCCGGTCGTTCACGAAACTGGACACCTGCTCCAGATACAGCCACTGCAGCTGGACGGCGGTGGCCGTGCTCCCGTCGCGCAGGCGCAGGGTGGTGCGCAGGGTCGGGTCGTGCGAGACCGCGTGCAGGCTGGACACCGGCCGGTCCACCGACAGGTCGCGGGTG
The DNA here is from genome assembly GCA_049283855.1 of Kineosporiaceae bacterium. GTDB lineage: Bacteria > Actinomycetota > Actinomycetes > Actinomycetales > Kineosporiaceae > JADJPO01. Next base: position 1,212 of record JBAPWU010000704.1, on the reverse strand, counting down.
AACGCCTTCTCCTCGATCAGGTCGAGCACCAGCGCGGTCGTGCCCATCTTCAGGTAGGTGGCCACCTCGCACAGGTTCGCATCACCGATGATCACGTGCAGCCGGCGGAACCTGTCGGCGCTGGCATGCGGCTCGTCCCGGGTGTTGATGATCGGACGCTTGAGGGTGGTCTCGAGGCCGACCTCGACCTCGAAGAAGTCGGCCCGCTGGCTCACCTGGAACCCCACCCCGGCGCCGTCCTGCCCGCGGCCGACCCGGCCGGCTCCGGCGATCACCTGACGGGAGACGAAGAACGGGGTCAGATGACGCACGATGTCGGCGAACGGGGTCTCGCGGCGCATCAGGTAGTTCTCATGCGTGCCGTAGGAGGCGCCCTTGTTGTCGGTGTTGTTCTTGTAGACGTTCACCGTGCCCAACCCCGGGTTCGCCGCGATCCGGCGGACCGCCTCGAGCATCACCCGCTCCCCCGCCTTGTCCCAGATCACGGCGTCACGGGCGTTGGTGACCTCGGGCGAGGAGTACTCCGGGTGGGCGTGGTCGACGTACAGCCGGGCCCCGTTGGACAGGATCACGTTGGCCAGGGCCGGGTCGTCGGGGGTGTCGGTGAGCTGGCTCGGGTCGGCGGCCTCACGCGGGAACTCCCAGCCGCGGGCATCCCGAAGCGGGGCCTCGTCCTCGTAGTCCCAGCGCGCGCGGCCGGCCCGGCTGCCCTGCGGCGCGGCGTAGGCGTTGACCACCTGGCTGGACAGCAGCATCGCGTTGGCGGTGGGGTCGCCGACGGCCGAGACGCCGTACTCGGTCTCGATGCCCATGATGCGCTGCGCCGCCATGTCCTCACCCTACGAGGCGGTGGCGACACTCACCTGTGGTGGCACTCACCCGGTGCGAGACTGGCCCGGTGAGTAGTGCACCCCGCGCCCTGGTCCTGGACCTCGGGTCCGTGCTCGTCTTCGTCCTGCTCGGCCGCCGGGCCCATGACTCCGGGTCGATCCTCCTGGGCACGCTGGCCACGGCCTGGCCCTTCCTCGCCGGGACTGCGGCCGGCTGGCTGGTGGTCCGTGGCCGCCGGCTCGACCCGTCCGGGCTGGCCGCGGGCGCGATGGTGGCGGTGGCGACGATCGCCCTGGGAATGACCCTGCGCCACCTCGCCGGCGGCGGTGTGCAGCCGTCGTTCGTCGCCGTCGCCTCCGCGTTCGTCGCCCTGTTCCTGCT
>JBAPWU010000703.1:0-1803 GCA_049283855.1 Kineosporiaceae bacterium | reverse complement strand
TCCCTGGACTCCGGCCTTCCGGGACCCCCAGGTGCTGGCTGCGGTCGCGTCGGCGGTCCGTGAGGAAGGTGACGTCGTGCGGCATACGTGCGAGGAGGGCACCCCGCCCGGCGAGGGGGTGCTGCGGATCGTGCTCGCGCTGCGCCCGGGGCTGGGCGGCCCCGAGGTCGCGGAACTCGCCACCCGAGTCGGGGAGCGGTTGGCCACAGATGGGGAGGTACGCGCCCGCGTCGACGCGCTGACCTTCTCGCTCGTCACGGCCTAGGTCCTGTTACGAAAGTCGTTTGAGCCAGTGGTCGATGCTGGCGATGTGCACGCTGGCGGCGTATCGGACGGCGAGCTTGTCGTAGCGGGTGGCGAACCCTCGGTGCTGTTTGAGGTGGTTGAAGCCGCACTCGACGGCGTGACGGTCCTTGTACCTGTCGGGGTCGAACGCAGGAGGCCGGCCACCGTGAGAGCCGCGCCTGGCCCGATGGCCGGCTTGGTCGGCGGGGACCGGGATGGTCGCGGCAATGCGGTGCTGGCGTAGCCAGGCCCGGTTCGCTCGGGAGGAGTAGGCCTTATCGGCCAGGACCCGCTGCGGGCGTCGACGAGGTCGCCCAGGTCCTGGTCGGGCGACACGAATAGCCTCGAGCACGGGGATCAGCTGCGGGCTGTCGCCGTCCTGGCCTGGAGTGAGGATGAACGCCAGGACCCCGCGGTGCTGGTCGATCGCGGCGTGGGTCTTGGTGCCCCAGCCTCCTCGCGATCTTCCCAAGGCGTGGTGATCCGGCTCCCCAGCAACGCGATTCACGCTGTCCCGGCGCGCGCCAGCAGCGTGGATGTGGGCGCGGGCAGTGGTGGAGTCCACCGACACCTGCCAGGACAGCTTCCCCCTGGCGTCGGCTTGCGCACGTAGCGCGGCCTCGACCCGCGCCCACACCCCCAGCGCCTGCCAGCACGCGAACAGCGCGTACACCCGCCACCAGGGCCCGTACCGGGTTGGGACGTCCCGCCATGGACACCCGGCCCGGGTCCGGTGTCGCACCCCGTTGACCAACCCCCGCAGCGACCACCGGCGCGGACGACCGCGCCGGGCGGCCACCGGCAGCAAAGGCTCCAACACCGCCCACTGAACATCGGTCAGGTCATGGCGAGAGGCTGCATCTATCGTGGGCATCGAAGCTCCCGGAGGGCGCGGCGGAGTAGACACCACCAGCGCTACTCCGGGAGCTTCACCTCATCCACACGACACGCCCTGAACCCCATCAGCCACTTTTGTAACAGGCCCTAGCCCGCCATCCGCTCCTTGAGGCCGGTGAGGGTGTCTGACACGAGGCCCTCGATGACCCGCGCGCGGATGAAGTGCGGCAGCGGGAGGTTGTGGTGGATGGTGAGGTCATAGGTGACGTGCGTGCGCGTCGGGCCGCGGCGGACCAGCGTGTAGCTGCCCTCCTGGCCGGTCTCCAGCCGCCCCTTGACCATGGTCCAGCTCATCCCGTCCGAGCGGTGCTCGTAGGCCAGGGTGTACCGGTCGGTGCCGACCGCCGACGATGCCGCGAACCGAGCCGTCAGGGGCAGCCCGTCGTCGCTGGTCTCCAGGACCTCGGCCTCGAGGATCTCAGGGATCCACTCCGGCTGGGCCGCCACGTCTCTGATCGTCGCGAGGACCTCGTCCAACCTGGCCTCGACCTCGACGGCCTGGCAGGCGTTGTCAGTCGGGATGGCTGGCCTCCTTGGACGTCGCAGCCCTGGTTCCGGTGTTGACGAGCGACTCCATCTCGTCCTCGAACGCCTTGCTCAGGGCGGCCGGGTCGGGGACGA
>JBAPWU010000702.1:0-7893 GCA_049283855.1 Kineosporiaceae bacterium | reverse complement strand
GTGGCCGCCGCCGGGGCGGGGATCGTGGCGCTGGCCACCCATGTGGCCCGGGACCCGGGCGGGGCCCTGCACGGACCGGCCGTCGAGGCATCGGGCCTGACCACGGTCACCGTGTCCCGGGTCTCGGCCACCGCCTGGATCGCCGTGGGGATGCTCGCCGGGGCCCTGGTCGCGGCCGGGGCGGTGCTCGCCCTGGTGCGCGGGAGGGCCTGGGCCGGGCCGTCCCGGCGGTACGAGCGGGCGGAGGCGTCCGCGGCCGCCACGGAGGAGCCGCTGTGGGATGCGATCAGCCGCGGAGAGGATCCCACCGGTTGAGGCGGGCGGATCGGCGACCTGCAACAATCGACTCCGGCGGAAGGAGAATCATGGTCGAGAGCCGGGTAGCCGAACAGCACGCTGATAGCCACGGCAACAGCGTCGCCGCATGGACGCTGGTCAGTCTGATCATGCTGGGTGCTCTGGTGGCATGCCTCAGCGTGGTGGTCAAGAGCGTGCCGATGGCCGTGGTCGGGGTCGTCTTGGTGGTCGCCGGTCCCGTGGCCGGCAAGGTGCTCGCAGCCATGGGCTACGGGGTCGCCGGTCACCGCTGAGCACAGTGATCCCACCATCGGGTGGTCGGGGCACCGGGTTGGGCTCGGTACGATCGTGACGTTCTGACCGCCGCCCGACAGGGGGATCTGTGACCGTCCTCGACGACATCATCGCGGGGGTTCGGCAAGACCTCGATGCACGCCGGCTCGCCGTACCGCTGGAGCTGCTCCAGGAACGTGCCGAGCGGCGCGAGGGCGCGTTGTCGGCGCTCTCGGTGCTGCGGGACTCCGATGTCGTGCGGGTGATCGCGGAGGTCAAACGGTCCAGTCCGAGCAAGGGCGCGCTGGCCGCGATCGCCGATCCGGCCGGCCTGGCGCGTGACTACGAGTCCGGCGGCGCCAGTGTGATCAGCGTGCTGACCGAGCGGCGCCGGTTCGGCGGCAGCATCGAGGACCTGGAATCGGTGCGCCGGGCCGTCGACATCCCCATCCTGCGCAAGGACTTCATCGTCAGCAGCTACCAGGTCTGGGAGGCCCGCGCCGCCGGCGCCGACCTGGTGCTGCTGATCGTCGCGGCTCTGGAGCAGGACGCCCTGGTCTCCCTGGTCGAGCGGGCGCACTCGCTGGGCATGACGGCGCTGGTCGAGGTGCACGATCCCGAGGAGGTCCCGCGCGCCGTCGACGCCGGTGCCCGGGTGATCGGGGTGAACTGCCGCGACCTGCGCACCCTGCAGGTCGATCGGGCGCAGTTCGCGCGGGTCGCCCCGCTGATCCCGGACGGCGTGGTCCGGGTCGCCGAGTCCGGCGTCCGCGGCCCCTACGACGTGCTCACCTTCGCGCGCGCCGGGGCACACGCGGTGCTGGTCGGGGAGAGCCTGGTCACCGGCAGCGACCCCCGAGCGGCGGTGGCCAACCTGGTCGCCGCCGGCGCGCACCCGGCCCTGCGGGCGGCGCGCAAGTGAGCGCCGTGACCCCGCAGACGTGGGCCGCGCAGACCGGCCCGTACTACGGGCGGTTCGGGGGCCGGTTCGTACCCGAGGCCCTGGTCGCCGCCCTCGACGAACTCGACCGCGCCTACACCGCGGCGGCCGCCGATCCGGCGTTCCGCGCGGAGCTGGACAGACTGCACCGCACGTACTCCGGGCGGCCCAGCATCCTCACCGAGGTGCCCCGGTTCGCCGCGCATGGCGGCGGGGCCCGGATCCTGCTCAAGCGGGAGGACCTGAACCACACCGGCTCACACAAGATCAACAATGTGCTGGGTCAGGCCCTGCTGACCCGCCGGATGGGCAAGACCCGGGTGATCGCCGAGACCGGGGCCGGTCAGCACGGGGTGGCCACCGCCACCGCGGCGGCGCTGTTCGACCTCGAATGCGTCGTCTACATGGGCGAGGAGGACACCCGACGCCAGGCCCTCAACGTGGCCCGGATGGACCTGCTCGGCGCCACCGTGGTCCCGGTCACCACGGGGTCGCGCACGCTCAAGGACGCGATGAACGAGGCGATGCGCGACTGGGTCACCAACGTCGGGGGCACCCACTACCTGATCGGCACCGTCGCCGGCCCGCACCCCTTCCCGAGCATGGTGCGCGACTTCCAGAAGATCATCGGCGAGGAGGCCCGGGCGCAGGTGCTCGACCAGGTCGGACGCCTGCCCGACCTGGTGGCGGCCTGCGTCGGCGGCGGGTCCAACGCGATCGGCATCTTCCACGCCTTCCTGGACGACCCGCAGGTCGCCCTGCTCGGCCTCGAGGCAGGCGGGGACGGCGTGGCCACCGGCCGGCACGCCGCCTCGATCACCGGCGGCTCGCCCGGGGTGCTGCACGGCAGCCGTACCTTCATCCTGCAGGACGACGACGGCCAGACCATCGACAGCCACTCCATCTCGGCCGGTCTGGACTACCCCGGGGTGGGCCCGGAGCACGCCTGGCTGGCCGAGTCCGGCCGGGCCCGCTACGAACCGGTCGACGACGCCGAGGCGATGGAGGCCTTCCGGCTGCTGTGCCGCACCGAGGGCATCATCCCGGCGATCGAGAGCGCGCACGCCCTGGCCGGGGCCCTGCGCGCCGGCCGCGAGCTGGGCCCGGACGCGGTGATCCTGGTCAACCTGTCCGGCCGCGGAGACAAGGACGTCGAGACCGCCGCCCGGTACTTCGGGATGACCGGATGACCCGGGCCAGCGCCGCGGTGATCGACCGGGCCCGGGCCGAGGGCCGGGCCGCCCTGATCGCCTACCTTCCGGTCGGGTTCCCCGATCTCGAGACCTCGATCGCGGCGGCGCAGGCCGCCGTGGCCGGTGGCGCCGACATCCTCGAGCTCGGTCCGCCCTACTCCGACCCGCTGATGGACGGCCCGGTGATCCAGCACGCGGTGGACGCCGCACTGCGCGGCGGCACCCGCACCGCCGACCTGTTCCGCGCCGTCGAGCAGGTCAGCTCGGCCGGGGCGACCGCGCTGGTCATGTCGTACTGGAATCTGGTGGACCGCTACGGCGTGGACCGCTTCGCCAAGGATCTGGCCCAGGCCGGCGGCGCCGGAGTGATCACCCCCGACCTGATCCCGGACGAGGCCGCCGAGTGGATCGCCGCCAGCGATGCGCACGAGTTGGAGCGGGTCTTCCTGGTCGCGCCGTCCTCGACCCCGGCCCGGCTGGCCATGACCGCCCGCGCCTGCCGCGGCTGGGTCTATGCGGCGTCCACGATGGGGGTCACCGGAATCCGCGGTGAGGTATCCTCCGGCGCCGAGGCCCTGGTCGCCCGCACCCGCGCCGCCGGCGCGGAGCGGGTCTGCGTCGGGCTGGGGGTCTCCACCCGGGCCCAGGCCGCCGAGGTGGCCTGCTACGCGGACGGGGTGATCGTCGGCACCGCCTTCGTGCGGGCCCTCGCCGAGGCTCCCTCACGGTCGGCCGGGGTGGACGCCGTCCGCGCCCTGGCCGGGCAGCTCGCCGCCGGGGTGCGCGGGGACCTGCCCGGGTGAGGCCGTTCAGCATTCCGAGCCCGGAGCAGGGGGTCTGGCACCTCGGCCCGTTCCCGGTCCGGGCGTATGCGCTGTGCATCCTGGCCGGGATCGCGGTGGCGATCTGGCTGGGGGAGCGGCGCTGGCAGGCCCGCGGCGGGCGGGCCGGCGTGGTGCTCGACCTGTCGGCGTGGATGGTCCCCTTCGGCGTGATCGGCGGCCGGATCTATCACGTGGTGACCTCCTGGCCGGACTACTTCGGACCGGACGGCGACCCGATGCGCGCGCTGCGGATCTGGGAGGGCGGCCTGGGCATCTGGGGAGCCGTCGCGTTCGGTGGGTTGGGGGCCTGGATCGGGGCCCGGCGGATGGGGATCAAGCTGCCCCCGCTGGCCGACGCGATCGCCCCCGGCATCGTGCTGGCGCAGGGGATCGGGCGGCTCGGCAACTGGTTCAACAACGAGCTGTACGGGTCGGCGACCACGCTCCCCTGGGGGCTGCAGGTGCACGAGTGGAACGAGGCCGCCGGCCGGGCGATCACCGGATCGGACGGTGCCCCGCTGCTGCTGCCCGGCACCTACCACCCCACGTTCCTGTACGAACTGCTCTGGGACGTCGGGGTCGCCGTGGTGCTGCTGCGCGCCGACAAGCGCTGGCAGATCGGCCACGGCAGGGTGTTCGCCCTGTATGTCGCGCTGTACACGATGGGCCGGTTCTGGATCGAGATGCTGCGGATCGACCCGGCGCCCGACGTGCTCGGGCTCCGCCTCAACGTCTGGACGTCGGTGCTGGTCTGGCTGGGTGCGCTGACCTACCTGGTGCTGTCGGCGCGCCGCCGGCCCGGCCGGGAGAGCGTGGTCGATAGGGTCGCCACCGGATAGAGTGTCCGCACACCATGCGGGCCATCGGCGTCCCTTCCCCATCCTTGCGCGCCTGCGCACCGGACGACGAGGTGAAGCGCATGCTCACGCCCTTCCGCAGATTCTCCGCGCAGCCGGACCCGCAGTCGCTCACCGGTCTGTACGACGGCCGGAACGAGCACGACGCCTGCGGGGTGGCCTTCGTCGCGACGATGCGTGGTGAGGCCGGGCACGACATCGTCGAGCACGCCCTCACCGCGCTGCGCAACCTCGATCACCGCGGTGCCGTCGGCGCCGAGGTCGACACCGGTGACGGCGCCGGCATCCTGACCCAGGTGCCCGACGCCTTCCTGCGCGAGGAGGTCCCCTTCGCCCTGCCCGACCCTGACGCCTACGCCGTCGGCATCGCGTTCCTGCCCGACGAGGACCTGGCCGAGGCCGAGGCGATGGCCGCCGTCGAGGTGCTTGCCGCCGAGGAGAACCTGGTCGTCCTGGGCTGGCGACAGGTGCCGGTGACGCAGGGCCTGGTCGGGGCCACGGCGCGCTCCTGCCAGCCGCGGTTCCGCCAGGTGTTCGTCGCCTCGGCGCGTGGCCGGGTGGTCGGCATGGCGCTGGAGCGGATGGCGTTCTGTCTGCGCAAGCGGGCCGAGCGGGAGGCCGCGGTCTACTTCCCGTCGTTGTCCTCGCGCACGCTGGTCTACAAGGGGATGTTCACCACCGGGCAGCTCGAGCCGTTCTTCCCGGACCTGTCCGACCGGCGCTACGCCACCGAGCTCGCGATCGTGCACTCCCGGTTCTCGACGAACACCTTCCCGTCGTGGCCGCTGTCCCACCCCTTCCGGATGATCGCCCACAACGGCGAGATCAACACGGTCAAGGGGAACCGGAACTGGATGCACGCCCGGGAGAGCATGCTCGCCAGCGAGGTGATCCCCGGGGATCTGCAGCGGCTGTTCCCGATCTGTACCCCGGAGGCCAGCGACTCGGCCAGCTTCGACGAGGTGCTCGAGCTGCTGCACCTGGGTGGGCGCTCCCTGCCGCACGCCGTCCTGATGATGATCCCCGAGGCCTGGGAGCGGCACAAGGAGATGGACCCGGCCCGGCGTGCCTTCTACGAGTTCCACTCGATGTTCATGGAGGCCTGGGACGGGCCCGCGTGCGTGGCCTTCACCGACGGCACCCTGATCGGCGCCGTGCTGGACCGCAACGGTCTGCGCCCGGCCCGGTACTGGGTGACCGAGGACGGGCTCGTGGTGCTGGCCAGCGAGGTCGGGGTGCTCGACCTCGACCCCGCCCGGGTGGTGCGCAAGGGCCGGCTGCAGCCGGGGCGGATGTTCCTGGTGGACACCGACCACGGCCGGATCGTGGACGACGAGGAGATCAAGAGCGAGCTGGCCGGGCAGTACCCCTACGACGAGTGGCTGCACGCCGGCCGGATCTTCCTGCACGACCTGCCCGAGCGCGAGCACGTGGTGCACACCCCGGCCTCGGTCACCCGCCGCCAGCAGGCCTTCGGCTACACCGAGGAGGAGCTGCGGATCCTGCTCGGCCCGATGGCCCTCACCGGGCTCGAGCCGATCGGCTCGATGGGCACCGACACGCCGATCGCCGTGCTCTCCGGCCGCCCGCGCCTGCTGTTCGACTACTTCACCCAGCTCTTCGCCCAGGTGACCAATCCGCCGCTGGACGCTCTGCGCGAGGAACTGGTCACCGCTCTGGGCACCTCGATCGGGCCGGAGCGCAACGCGCTGGCGGCCACCCCGGCGCACTGCCGGCAGCTGGTGCTCGACTTCCCGGTGATCGACAACGACGAGCTGGCCAAGATCGTTCACATCAACGCGGACGGCGATCTGCCCGGCTACGCGACCGTCACCGTCAAGGGGCTCTTCCCGGTGGCCGAGGACGGCCCCGGTCTGGCCAGGCGGCTGACCGAGATCTGCGCCGAGGTCTCGGCGGCGATCGCCGACGGGGCCCGGTTCGTGGTGCTGTCGGACCGGGACGCGACCGGCGACCTGGCACCGATCCCCTCGTTGCTGCTCACCTCAGCCGTGCACCACCACCTGATCCGGGAGAAGACCCGGACCCACGTCGGCCTGATCGTCGAGGCCGGCGACGTGCGTGAGGTGCACCATGTGGCGCTGCTGATCGGCTACGGCGCGGCCGCGGTCAACCCGTACCTGGCGATGGAGTCGGTGGAGAACCTGGTCCGCTCCGGGGTGCTCACCGACATCACGCCGGCCAAGGCGGTGGCCAACCTGATCAAGGCGCTCGGCAAGGGTGTCCTGAAGGTGATGAGCAAGATGGGCATCTCCACGGTGTCCTCCTACGGTGGTGCCCAGGTGTTCGAGGCCATCGGTCTGGGCCAGGAACTGGTCGAGACCTACTTCACCGGCACCACCTCCCGCCTCGGCGGCATCGACCTGTCGGTCCTGGCCGAGGAGGTCGCCCGCCGGCACGCGCGGGCCTATCCGCGCGACGGCATCCGCGACCCGCACCGTCGCCTGGAGACCGGGGGCGAGTACCAGTGGCGCCGCGAGGGGGAGCCCCACCTGTTCGACCCCGAGACGGTCTTCCGGCTGCAGCACGCCACGCGTGAGCGGCGCTACGACGTGTTCCGCCAGTACACCTCGCGGGTGGACTCCCAGGCGCAGCGGCTGATGACCCTGCGCGGGCTGTTCACCCTGCGCGAAGGAGTCCTTCCCCCGGTGCCGGTGGAGGAGGTCGAGCCGGTCTCGGCGATCCTGAAGCGCTTCTCCACCGGGGCGATGTCCTACGGGTCGATCTCGCAGGAGGCCCACGAGACCCTGGCCGTGGCCATGAACTCGATCGGCGCCAAGTCGAACACCGGCGAGGGCGGGGAGGACGAGGACCGATTGCTCGACCCGTCCCGGCGCAGTTCGATCAAGCAGGTGGCGTCCGGACGCTTCGGGGTCACCAGCATGTACCTGACCCACGCCGACGACCTGCAGATCAAGATGGCCCAGGGCGCCAAGCCCGGTGAGGGAGGCCAGCTTCCCGGGCCGAAGGTGTACCCGTGGGTGGCCCGGACCCGGCACTCCACCCCCGGCGTGGGGCTGATCTCGCCGCCGCCGCACCACGACATCTACTCGATCGAGGACCTGGCCCAGCTGATCCACGACCTGAAGAACGCCAACCCCTCGGCGCGGGTCCACGTGAAGCTGGTCGCCGAGGTCGGGGTGGGCACCGTGGCGGCCGGGGTGAGCAAGGCCCACGCGGACGTCGTCCTGATCTCGGGTCACGACGGTGGCACGGGTGCGAGCCCGCTCACCTCGCTCAAGCACGCGGGGGCGCCCTGGGAGCTCGGCCTGGCCGAGACCCAGCAGACCCTCGTGCTCAACGGGTTGCGTGACCGGATCGTGGTGCAGACCGACGGCCAGCTGAAGACCGGCCGGGACGTCGTGGTCGCCGCGCTGCTCGGCGCGGAGGAGTTCGGGTTCGCGACCGCGCCCCTGGTGGTGTCCGGCTGCGTGATGATGCGGGTCTGCCATCTCGACACCTGTCCGGTGGGAGTGGCCACGCAGAACCCC
>JBAPWU010000701.1:0-3457 GCA_049283855.1 Kineosporiaceae bacterium | reverse complement strand
GGCGGCGGCCCCGGCGGCAAGGATCCGGGCCGTGAAGTCACCGGCCCGGGCATTCTGCTGACCGGTCCGGGTGGTCGGCGGTGCCGGCTGACGCAACGCCAGTCCGGCGATCAGGGCGTCCCGGCCGGCCCGGGCCGCGGCCAGGCTGGCCAGGTCGGAGTCGACCGCCATCGACACCCCGTCGCAGACCACCATCGCGCCCAGGCTGCCCGGAACCAGGGCCGCCGAGACCGCCATCGCATCCTCGTTGCGGGTGTGCCGGATCCCGCGGTCGCAGACCGCCGCCAGCCAGGTCGCGGGCTGGTCGCACCAGTGGTCGCGCCGGCGCGGTGCAGCAGCGCCGCACTGTTCGCAGTAGCCGTCGGCGGCGACCGTCCCGCCGCAGGCGGCGCAGGTCGCCGGGACCGCGGCCAGATCGGCGTCGGTGACCACCATGATCGAGGGGCGGCGGGCGATGTCGGTTGCCGCCGCCGTCCGGTCGTCGAGCAGGGTGCCGTCGTGGGCGGTCCCGGCCGGGGCCGGCGCGACAGGCGCGGCGGGCGCAGCGGGCGCACTGGGTGCACCGGGCGCACTGGGTGCACCGGCCACACTGGCTGCACCGGCCACACTGGGTGCATCGGTCGCGGGGACCGCCGCCAGCTCGGCGCCGCAGATCTCGCAGAAGCGCTCGCCGTCGGCCACGTCTCCGCCGCACGACGGACAGTTGATCATTGTCGTCATCGCAGGGTCCACCGACGCACCCGATTGGCCTCGTCGACCAGGCGAACCCGCTCCGCATGGTCGGGCTCGAGCGCCGCCAGGCGCCGGTAGGCCGCCTCGACGGCATCGCGGAGCGGGCCGTCCTCGGCCGGTACGCCGCCCACGCTGATGCTCTTCTGCGACCCCTTGGACTGCACCTCGGTCAGGGCGGCCCCGAACACGTGGACCTCCAGCCGGGCCCGGTCCAGCGGTTCGATGGTCACCGACGAGACGCTGTCCAGGGCGTCGGACAGGCCGGTCAGGCCCCGCCCGGATCCGGCCAGCAATCGGGCGCGCTGCTGGCGCGCCTGGACGAAGGCCCGGCTGGTCGAGGCCACCAGGTCGAGCGCGTCGATCGCGCCGTCGGCATCCCCTCGTCCCAGCCGGATCCGGGCCAGCCCGAACGCGGACGGCGCGGTGTAGTTCGCGTCGGTCCGCGCGCAGGCCAGGTAGAGCGACTCGGCGACGTCCGCCTCGCCACTGCGCTCGCACGCCAGGGCCAGGGCCAGCTTGGGGGCCAGTTCGCCGGGCACCTGGCCGTAGACGGCGTTGAACGCCGCCCGCGCGGCCGCGATGTCCCCGACGTCGAGCGCGCTCAGCCCGCTCATCCACACCGCGCGCCACTCCCAGGGGTCGGCCTGGAGCATCTCGTGGACCGTGCCGTCCGCCAGGTCGTGCCGGCTCGCCTCCAGCGCGGCCTCGATCAGGGCCAGGCGGACCTCGGCGGACGGCGAGGGCTGCTTGGCCAACTCGTCCCAGCGCGCGATCGGGTCGGTCACCGACAGTCCTGCCAGCCAGGCCGCCTTCGGGTCGCCCGCGTCGGCCTTGAGCTTGGGCAGCTGGTGCCAGTCCAGGGTGTCGCCGGAGACCACGGGCACCGCGAACAGCACCGAGGCCGCCGAGTGCTGGGCCACGCCGGACTCGGGCCGGTCCAGGGCGACGATCTCGCGCAGCACCCCGAGCAGCTGCACCCGCAGCTCGTCGGCGGTCTGGAAGCGGTCGGCCGGGTCGTTCGCACAGGCCTTGGCCAGCAACCGGTACAGCGAGTCGTAGCGCTGGAACAGCGGCACCTCGGCCACCGGCGGCAGCGAGGTGGCGAAGGTGGACTGGTAGCCGCGGAACTCCATCACCAGGACCGCCAGGGTGCGCCCGATGGTGTAGATGTCCGAGGCGACCGACGGGCCGACGGTGGCCACCTCGGGGGCCTGGTAACCGACGGTGCCGTAGATCGGGGAGTCGAGGTCGTCGATCCGGCGCACGCCGCCGAGGTCGATCAGCTTGACCGCGTCCCCGACCTGGATGATGTTGTCGGGCTTGAAGTCGCAGTAGATCAGGCCGAGATCGTGCAGGTAGGTGAATGCGGGCAGGATCTCGAGGATGAAGGCGATCGCCTGGTCCACCGGGATCGGGTCGTAGGTGCCGGCCTTCTTCATCCGCTGCTTGAGCAGGTCCTTCAGCGAGGTGCCGCCGACGTACTCCATCACGATGTAGCCCGCACCGTCGTGCTGGGCGAAGTTGAAGATCTCGACGATCAGCGGGTGCTCCACCTTGGCCAGGAACTCGCGCTCGGCCACCGCGGCGGCGTAGGCGTCGGCGTCCCCGGAGTTCAGCAGGCCCTTGAGCACCACCCACCGGTTGCCCAGCACGACGTCGCGGCCGAGGTAGACCCAGCCCAGCCCGCCGTGGGCCAGGCAGCCGGCCACCTGGTACTGGCCGCCGACCATGTCGCCGGCCTTCAGCTTCGGCGCGAAGGAGAACGGGTTGCGGCACTGCGGGCAGAACCCCTCCAGCCGCCCGGGCCGGCCCTCCCGGGAACGGCCGACGGCGGTGCCGCAGCTGGGGCAGTACCGCCGGTCCTCGGGGACCTGCGGGTCCTTCATGATCGCCTTTTCGGGGTCGATCGCCGGGACCGGGGGCACGAAGGTCAGGCCGGCGCCCAGTCGCGCCCCGCGCAGCCGGGTCGACCCGGTGCCCATCGATCGGGTGGCCCGGCTGCCCCCGGCGCGGGCCGTGCCGATCGGCGCGCTGGCCAACCGGTTCGACGATGTGATCTTGCTGCCGGACGACGGGCTGTCACCGGCGGCGCCGTCCCCCGTGACCACGGCCGGTGGGGCATCCGCCGGGGTGCCGCAGACGTCGCAGTACCCGTCCTGGATGGTTCCGGTGCATCCCGGCTGGAGGCACCGGGCGCCGTTCGGGACGCTCATACCGTCGCTCCGCTACTGGTGGGGTCGGTCGCCGGGCCGGGCACGGCGTCAGTCGCCGCGTCAGTCACGGCGTTGGTCGCCGCGTTGGTCGCCGCGTTGGTCGCCGCGTTGGCCGGTGGGTTTCTGACCAGCTCCCGGAAGGTGGTCACCGCGAGCCTCGCGGCGGCGATGTCACAGGGCCTGGCGGCCAGGGCCCCGGTGGCCCGGCCGAGCGCGACCACCAGGGCGGCGTCCCCGGCGCGCGAGGCCCTCTCGGCCATGGCCCGATAGGCGGTGAGCAGCCCGACCAGCTCCTCGTACTCGGCCAGCGGGCGGCCGTAGCCGTCCTCGACCATGTCCATCGCCCGCACCACGGTGCCCAGCCGCCGGGTGAAGGCGTTCAGCTCGTCGCGGCCGGCCGGCACGGGGCCGAGGGCGGCGACATCCGGGACGGCGTACCGCGGCGCCGGGGTGATCTCGGTGAGGCAGCGCTCGACCAGGGCGAGCAGGCGCACCCGGCGGTGCTCCAGGGC
>JBAPWU010000700.1:0-3186 GCA_049283855.1 Kineosporiaceae bacterium | reverse complement strand
CATCTGCACCTGTACGCGGTGGACCGAGTGCTCACCTCCGGGGTCGGGCGGACCGCCGCCGGGCTCCTCGACGCCGTGGCGGTGACCGCCGCCGGTCTGCTCGCCACGATCGCGCTGACGATTCTCGTGCGCAACGACGGCCGAGCCCGGTCGGACGCCGTCGCATGACCGAGGCGATCGGCCGACGGGCGGCCCACGGCACCGCGTGGCTCGGCCTGGTCAACATGCTCAGCAAGGGTTCCCAGGTCCTGGTCACCCTGGCCCTGGGCAGCTACCTCTCCCGCGCCGAGCTCGGATCGGTGACGATTGCCGTGGTCCTGGTCAACCTGGGTCAGACGCTGCAGTCCATGGGCGTGTACGACGTGATCAGCCGGACCACACACGAGGTGCGAGCCTTCACCGGCACCGTCGCCACGCTGAGCCTGCTTATGGCGGCCGGGGCGAGCGTGATGCTGTTCGCCGCCGGCGGCCCGATCGCCGAGCTGGTCGGCGCCCCGAGCGCCGCGTGGCCGATCCGGATCACCGGGCTGAGTCTGCCGTTCACCGCCTACGCGGGGGTCCAGATGGCCTACCTGCATCGCCGGCTGGATTTCCGGCGCCGGCTGATCCCCGATGCCGGAAGCGCCCTCGCCGGGGCAGCGGTCACGATCGGGAGCGCCGCCCTCGGCGCAGGGTCATGGTCGCTCGTGGCCGGAATCCTGACCACCGCGGTGCTCGCGCCGCTGTTCGGGATCCTGGTGGGGGTGCGGATCCCGTTGCGCTGGAACCGCTCCCACAGGCACGAGACCGTGACCTGGATCCGCGTGGTCGGCCCCGCCGCCGTGCTGGGCGTGTTGTTGCTGAACATCGACTACGTCGTGGTGACCCGGTCCCTGGGCGAGGAGGCCAACGGCCTGTACTCCTACGCCTACCGGTTCGCCTTCGTGCCCTACATCATGATCGCCGTGGTGCTCAGCGGCGTCGCCTTCCCGGTCTACACCCGGGTGGTCGAACGCGACCGCCTGTCCGGCGCGCCGGTTCCCGGCAGCCTGCTCACCGCCGCCTTCACCCGGGTCCTGCATGCCCTGCTGGCCGCCACCGCCGGCCTGTACGTCCTGCTCGCCCTGCTCGCACCGCGGATCGTGGTCATCGACGCCCGGTGGGGCCCCTCGGCGCCGGTGCTGACCGTCCTCTGTGGCTACGGGCTGCTGCTGGGGTTGGTACTGGCCGGATATGACGCACTGCGCGCTATCGGCCGCCCCGAGGTGTACCTGCGAGCGCAGGCGACGCACGTCGTCCTGCTCCTCGGGCTCGCGATCCTCATGGTCCGGCGCTCCGGGATCATCGGCGTGGCCTGGGCGCAACTCATCGCGGCCGCACTGGTCACCGGGGGTGTGGCCGTGGCGCTGGCCAGGGTGGGGGTGCTGAACGCGGGCTGCGCACGCGTGCTGCGCGGGCCCGCCGCCGCGGCCGCCGTGACGGTCGCCGTGTTCGCCGGGATGAACGGCGCCCGACTGCTGCCGCCGGACGACTCGCTCCCAGGTCTGCTGGCGCTCGGACTCGGGCTGGCTGCGTGTTACACAGTGACCCTGGCTGCGGTCGATCGGGGCGCCGTGCGCGAGCTTCGACATCTGGCAGGGCGATGACGGCAGTGAACCGGAACGCAGCAGGAAGGACCGGCCGAGACGTGGCTGACGATCGGGTACTGGTGGTGATGGGCACCCGACCGGAAGCGGTGAAGCTGCTCGGGCTGGTGAATGCCCTCGGCGATCGTGCCGTGATCGCCCATACCGGGCAGCACTACGACGAGCAGCTGTGGGGTGCCGTCCGGCGCGAGGTCGGCCTCCCCGAGGCGCAGGTCCGGATCGAGGTCGGCGGCAGCCATCGTGGGGTGCAGATCGGCACCGCCACCGCGGCGCTGACCGAGGTCCTGCTGGCCACCCCCGTGCAGGCGATGATCGTTCAGGGCGACACCAACTCAACCCTGGCCGGAGCGCTGGCCGCGAACGCCACCGGCACCCTGCTGGTGCACGTCGAGGCCGGGCTGCGCAGCGACGACCTGTCGATGCCCGAGGAGAGCAACCGGCTGCTGGTCGACCGGATCGCCGACCTGTGCTGCGCGCCGGCCGAGCACAACGCCGAACGTCTGCTGGCCGAGGGAGTGCGGCCGGATCGGATCGTGGTCACCGGGAACACCCTGTTCGACGCCCTCGAGGTGCTCCTGCCGCCGCCGGCCCAGCGCAGCGCCGTCCTGGAGCGGCTCGGGCTCGCCTCGGAAGGCTACGTGCTGGCCACGATGCACCGGGTGTCGAACGTCGACGATCCACGAAGGCTGCGCGCGATGCTGGAGGGATTCGATGCCCTCGCCCATCGGGTGCCCGTCGTGCTCCCGCTTCACCCGCACACGCGCGCCCGGGCGGAGCACGCCGGGCTGACTCACCTGTTCCAGCGCCTACGCCTGCTGTCCCCGCTCACCCCGACGGACTTCCTGGCCCTGGAGGCCGAGGCCGCCCTGATCGTCTCCGACAGCGGCGGCGTGCAGGAGGAGGCGTGCTTCCTGCGCCGCCCGCTACTAGTCCTGCGGGACAGCACGGAACGGCCCGAGTTGCTCGACGGCTGGTGCCGGCTGCTCGGTGACGCCGACCCGGCCCCAGCTCTGGTCCAGGCCTTCGCGGACGCCGAGGACTGGCGCGCACAGCTGCGCGGCCGCTCGCTGCCCTACGCCGAGGGGGGTGCCGGCGCGCGGATCGTCGCCGAGCTGGACTCGCGGCTGTGCCCGCGGCGGCACACGACGGGCGGCTGATCCGCGACATGCATCCGTCCCCGGGGCAGGCCTACACCTTCCTTGCCCTCGCGCTGCTCTGCTACGGAGCCTCGAGCCTGCTGCTTTCCCAGGGCTCGCACGCCGTGCGCGAGCGGACCTACCTGTCCGGGCTCGGCTTCCAGGGGGCTGCCTTCCTGCTCGCCTTCGTGGCCCGGGCCGAGTTGCCGCTCCTGGTGGTACAGGCGACGGTGGCGGCGAGTGTGGCGGTGACTGCCCTGGCCGGCGCGGTACTCGGCAGGTGGCGGCTGACCACCCGGGACGGGGCGGCGCTGCTGTCCGTGGTCGCCGGGATAGCCCTCGTCGGCTCGGCCTCGCAAACGGGAGGCGTGGTGCTGGGCGAGGCCGGGCCGCTGCTGGTCGCCGCCGCCGTGGCGGCCCTCGCC
>JBAPWU010000699.1:0-6737 GCA_049283855.1 Kineosporiaceae bacterium | reverse complement strand
GCGCCGAGCAGGTCGGCCAGGATCTCGCCGTCCGTCGTCTTGACCACGGTGCCGTCGGGCACCCGCAGTTCCAGGTCGCCGCCCTGGGCGCCGTTGCGGTTGCTGCCCTGACCCGCCTTGCCGGAGGTCGCCCTGCGGTGCGGGGCGTGGTGGTAGTCGAGCAGGGTGGTCACGTTCGGGTCGACGACCAGGACGACGTCGCCGCCGTCACCGCCGTTGCCGCCGTCGGGGCCGCCGAGCGGTTTGAACTTCTCCCGGTGGATGGAGGCGCAGCCGTTGCCGCCGTCCCCAGCCGTGACATACAGCACGACACGATCGACGAACGTGGTCATCAGGTGCACTCCACAGACAGGGCCAGACAGACGTGAAGGGCCGACCGGTCGCCCGGCCCGCCCTTCACTGGGTACTCGCGCAGCCGGCGGAGGTCACTCCGCCGGAACGACGCTGACGACGCGACGACCGCGCCTGGTGCCGAACTCGACCGCGCCCGCCGCCGTGGCGAAGAGGGTGTCGTCGCCACCTCGGCCGACGTTGTCGCCCGGGTGGAAGTGGGTGCCCCGCTGACGGACCAGGATCTCGCCCGCGCCGACCACCTGGCCGCCGAACCGCTTGACGCCCAGACGCTGCGCGTTGGAGTCACGGCCGTTGCGCGAGGAGCTGGCGCCCTTCTTGTGTGCCATGGCTGCGTGCCCTGCTTTCTATCCGTCTACTCGTCAGCGGGTCAGGAGATGCCGGTGACCTTGATCCGGGTGAGCTGCGCGCGGTGGCCCTGGCGCTTGCGGTACCCGGTCTTGTTCTTGAACTTCATGATCGTGATCTTCGGGCCCTTGGCGGGCTCGACGATCTCGGCGGTCACGCTGACCGCGGAGAGTGCCACGAGGTCGCTGGTCACCGTCGTGCCGTCGACCAGGAGCAGCGGAGTGAGCTGCACGGTCGAACCCGTCTTGCCGGGCAGCTTGTCTACGTTGAGAACGTCGCCGACGGCAACCTTCTCCTGCCGGCCACCGGCGCGAACGATCGCGTACACCTGGGACTCTCTCTCGTTGATCGGATACCGGTTCGGCTCGAAGCCGTGCCCGGTGCATGCGGGCGGGCACACCTCACGCACACCGCCCGACAGCGTACGGAGGACGTGGCGGCAGGGTCAAACCGGTGATCAACTCCCCGGCACCAGCACCGGACCCACCCCGGGGATGCGCTTGGCCACTGCCTCGGCCCGCAGGGCAGCCACCGCCTCGGGTGCGCTCTCGCCGGTGACCGTCATCCGGGCAGCGATCATCCCGGCGACCATCGGGGTGGCGAACGAGGTGCCGCTCCAGCGCCCCATGCCGGTGAAGACCCGCCCCTGGCCCTTGTTCGGCGGCTCGTTACAGGTGAACACGCCCTTCGGGAAGGCGTTCACCAGGTCCTCGCCGGGGGCATAGATGCTCACCCAGCACCCGTGGTTGCTGAACCAGGCACGACGGGTCCAACTGCGGTCCAGCGCGCCGACCGAGGTGACCCAGGGGTAGGCAGCCGGCCAGAACCGGTCCCGGGTCGAGTCGTTGCCCGCCGCGGCGACCAGCACGACCTCCGAGGAGCCGCGCAGCAGGGGCTCGAGCACGTCGATGCCCAGCGGCGGGATGTCGCTGCGGGTGTAGGTGCCGAAGGAGAGGGAGATGATGTCGGGCCCGTCGGAGAGGGCCTGCACGATGTCGGAGGCGAGCTCGGACTCGTAGGTGCTGCCGGCGTGCACGGGGGTGAAGGTGTGCAGCACGGTGACCTCCGCGCCGGGCGCCATGGTGCGCACCACGCCGGCGCTGAAGGTGCCGTGGCCGGCATAGTGCCGGATGCTCCTGTCCGGCGGGGCGGGGAAATAGGTGTCCTCGGTGTCACCGGTGACTCCCGAGAGCCAGTCGTAGTCCTGGGCGGCACCCTCGAACAGGCCGCTGTCGAGGATCTTCACCAGCACGCCCTCACCGGCGCAGGGGTCGGCGCCGGGCTCGGGATACGGCCGGCACGGGCTGTGCACCGGCTCGGGTTCGGTGGCGGGGCAGGTGCCGCTGGCCGGCACCACGTAGAAGACGTGATCCGGGGTTGCCACTCCCCGTCCGAGCTCGCGATCCAGAAGGTCGCAGGCCGATTCGACGGTCAGATCCCGGTCCTCGGCGTACGCGAACAGCGTGAGGCCGTTGATGTTGCTCGGGCGGTCACCGACCGGCCGCCCGCCGAGGACTTCCTGGACCCGGGAGATGTCGGCGTCACGCACCAGAATGTGGCCGTCGCGCGCGAGATACTGCAATCCCGCCGTTTCCCAGTTCGGCGGCCAAGCCACCGCCCCGGGCAGGCCACCATCCTCGACGATGAGACGCACCTGGGATTCGAGTACCGGGTTTCTGCTGGATCCGCCCTGAATCGCCACACTGACTCCCAACGTCGACAAGGGCACTCTATGGGTGAGTTGTCTAGCATTGGACAAGGATTCGTGTCACCCGGCGATGTGCGGCGGGAGCCAACGTGCGCAAAGCAAGCCGCCCGGACTCGACAGCGCTGACGAAGGACCTCTTGGCGCTCGCTCTGGCACGTCCCGGCGAGGCCCTCGAACAGTCGGAACAGGTGCTCGCCGCCCGTCCCAGCCCCTACGAGGCCTCGATCGCCTGTCAGGCCGCAGGCATCGTGCTGCGCGATCGCGGCGACCTGCCAGGCGCCCTCCGCCGGCTCCGACGCGGCCTGGCCTTCGCCCAGGTCAGTCAGGACGCCGAACGCGTGGCGGACGTGCGGGCCACCCTGGGCACTGCGCTGGCCTGGAGCGGTCAGACCCGCGCGGGGCTGCAGGAGATCAACCAGGCCCTCGAGGGCGCGCGCGGCGCCGCAGCAGGGCGGATTCTGCTGCGCCGCGCAGCCGTACGAATCGTGGTCGGTGGGTACGAGGCTGCTCTCGCCGATCTGAATGCGGCTCTGCCGCGGCTGCGCAAGGCCGAGGACCAGGTGTGGATGGCCCGGGCGCTGACCAAGCGCGCCGAAGTGAATCTGGTGTTGGGTGCACTGTCCCGCTCCACCGCCGATTTCAATCGCGGCGAGACCCTCTTCTGGGAGGCTCGTCAAGACTTCGAGTATGCGATGGCGCGGCACAATCGCGGCCTGGCCGCCATGGCCCGGGGTGATCTACCCGCAGCGCTTCGGTTTCTGCACGAGGCCGACGTGCGTTATCGGGAGGTCGGGACCACGCACCCCGACCTGCCCAGTGACCGCAGTGCTGCCCTGCTCGCCGCAGGTCTGGCCAAGGATGCCTTCGACGAGGCCGACGCCGCCTACGAAGCCCACCGCGGCCGGGCCGGGGCCGCCTACAAGCGGGCGGAGCTTCTCTACGCCTCGTCGCTGGCGGCGGTGACCCTGCCCGACCTGGATACGGCCATCGACCGAGCCTCGCGTGCGAAGCGTTTGTTCCGGGCTCAGGGTCGCACGCTGTGGGAGGCACGCAGCGAGCTGATCCTGATCCAGGCCGAGCTCGCCGACGGACAGCAGTCGGCAGCCCTGCTGCGCCGCGCCGTCCGGGTCGTGGAGCAACTGAGCCTGCTCGACCCGGACCAGACTCACCGCGGGCACCTGATCGCCGGCCGCATCGCGCTCACGCTGGGTCGCCGGCCGGAGGCCGAGCACCACCTGGCTCAAGCGGCGCGCAGCCGACACAGGCCCGCACCGCTGACCCGCAGCCAGGGCTGGCTGGCGCAGTCGCTCCGGGCGGAGGCCCGCGACGACTCCCGGGCGACCCTGGCCGCCTGCCGGGCCGGGCTGGAGGCCCTCGACGCGCATCTGGTCACCCTGGGCAGCACCGAGTTACGAGCTCAGGCAACCGCTCATGGGGCCGAGCTGACCCGGATCGCGCTGCGACAGACCCTGAAGAACGGGAACGCCTGGAGGCTGCTTGCGGCGAGCGAACGATGGCGTGCCGCGGCGTTGGCGACCCAGGCCCAGGGGCGCGGCGACACGGAGATGACCCAGGCCCTGACCACACTCCGGATGGTCGAGCGGCAGCTGGAGACCAACCGGGCCGAGGCGTTGCCGATCGCCACGCTCACCCGTGAACACCGGCGCCTCGAACGGAGGATCCGCAACCTGTCCCTGCAGTCCGCCACTCTCGCGACCCGCAGGGCGACCGCCGTCGACCCCGCCGCGATCCGCGACGGCCTCGGCATCACGCGACTGGTCGAGCTGGTGGAGATCGACGGCAGGTTGCACGCCCTCACGGTGATCGACGGACGGATCCGGCAGCACAGCCTCGGCGTATTGCCGCTGAACGACTTGGAGCACGCACGCTTCCTGCTACGGCGGACGGCGCAACGTCCTCCCCGATGGAGCATCGAGAACCAGCTGAACGGCATCGGGGCAGCACTCGAACATGCACTGCTGGGCCCTGCGGTGCAGGAGCTGCAGGGCGAGGAGCCCATCGTCGTCGTTCCCCCCGGACGCCTGCAGGCGGTCCCCTGGGCCATGCTCCCGGCCCTGCGCCATCGCCCGGTCTCCGTGGCGCCGTCCGTACTCACCTTCCTGCGCGGCCGGGCTGCCGTTCCGGCGGAACCGGGCCGGGTCACCTTCGTGATCGGTCCCGGTCTGGATGCCGCGGCCACCGAGGTGCAGCGGATCACCGGCGGCTACGGGGCGCCGCTCGTGCTGGGTGACGGTAACGCGAGGACCGAGCAGACGCTGACCGCGCTCGACGGCGCATGGCTGGCGCACATCGCGGCGCACGGAAGGCTTCGGGTCGACAACCCGCTGTTCTCCTCCCTGCTGCTCGACGACGGGCCGCTGACCGTGCACGACCTGGAGCGACTGGCGCAGCCGCCGTCGCGGATCGTGTTGCCCTGCTGCGACTCCGGGGTCGGGGTGCCGGCCGGGGCGGACGAGTTGCTGGGGCTGGTCAGCAGTCTGCTGTCGATGGGCACCAGCGGCGTGGTGGCCAGCATCGTGCCGATCAACGACGCCGCGACTGCCGAGCTCATGGTCGCCTTCCACGAGTCGCTGCGCAGCGGCGCCACCATGCCCGAGGCGCTGCTCGCCGCCCGAGAGAAGACCGCCTCCGACGCGCTCGGCGTCGCGACCGGCCTGTCGTTCACCGCATTCGGAACCTAGGTCGACCCTCGGCGGCGCCTCGCTTGCTCAGCCGGCCACCGCCGCATCGGAGGTGTCCGCGGCGTCGGCGCTGCCGCCCGTCGTGCGCGGGCCGCGGTTGCGCCCATTGCGACCGCCACCACCACCGCTGCGACCGCTGTTGGAGCCGCCGCCGTTGTCCTGCTGACGCTTCTCCACCGGCTCGTCGTGCAGGATCAGGCCCCGCCCGCCGCAGTGCTCGCAGGTCTCGCTGAACACCTCGAGCAGGCCCTGACCGACCCGCTTGCGGGTCATCTGGACCAGGCCCAGCGAGGTCACCTCGGCCACCTGGTGCTTGGTCCGGTCCCGCCCCAGGCACTCCAGCAGCCGGCGCAGCACCAGCTCGCGGTTGGACTCGAGCACCATGTCGATGAAGTCGACCACGATGATCCCGCCGATGTCGCGCAGCCTCAGCTGGCGCACGATCTCCTCGGCGGCCTCGAGATTGTTCTTGGTGACGGTCTCCTCGAGGTTGCCGCCGGCCCCGGTGAACTTGCCGGTGTTGACGTCGACCACGGTCATCGCCTCGGTGCGGTCGATCACCAGCGAGCCACCCGAGGGCAACCAGACCTTTCGGTCCAGGGCCTTGGCCAGCTGCTCGTCGACCCGGTGCGCGGCGAAGACGTCGCCGCCCTCGGCGTCGTCCCACTTCTGCATCCGCTCGACCAGGTCGGGCGCGACGTGGCCGATGTAGGCGTGCAGCACGTCCCACACCTCGTCACCGGAGACCACGAGGGAGCCGATGTCCTCGTTGAAGATGTCGCGCACCACGCGGATCGCCAGGTCGGGCTCGCCGTAGAGCAGGGCCGGGGCGTTGACCGCCTTGGCCTTGGCCGCGATGTCCTCCCACTGCGCGCTCAACCGGGCCACGTCGCGGCCCAGCTCCTCCTCCGAGGCGCCCTCGGCGGCCGTGCGCACGATCACGCCGGCACCCTCGGGGACGACCTCGCGCAGGATCCGCTTCAGCCGCGCCCGCTCGGTGTCGGGCAGCTTGCGGGAGATGCCGGTCATCGACCCGTCCGGCACGTAGACCAGGTACCGGCCGGGCAGCGAGATCTGACTGGTCAACCGGGCGCCCTTGTGCCCGATCGGGTCCTTGCTGACCTGCACCAGGACCGACTCGCCCGACTTGAGGGCGTGCTCGATCCGTTTCGGCTGACCGTCCAGGCCCGCGGCGTCCCAGTTCACCTCACCGGCGTACAGGACGGCGTTGCGGCCCTTGCCGACGTCGATGAACGCCGCCTCCATGGAGGGCAGCACGTTCTGCACCCGGCCCAGGAAGACGTTGCCGACCATGGACGTCTGGGTGCGCCGGGCCACGTAGTGCTCGACCAGCACGCCGTCCTCGAGCACCCCGATCTGGGTGCGGCCCTCGCGCTCGCGGACCACCATCACCCGATCGACGCTCTCCCGGCGGGCCAGGAACTCGGCCTCGGTGATCACCGGACGACGTCGGCCCGCCTCGCGGCCCTCGCGCCGGCGCTGCTTCTTCGCCTCGAGCCGGGTGGAGCCGCGCAGGCCGGTGACGTCGCCGCCACTGGCACCGCCCCCGCCGCGACGGCTCTCGCGGACCCGGACCACGGTGTTCGGCGGGTCGTCCTCGCCGGATC
>JBAPWU010000698.1:0-7457 GCA_049283855.1 Kineosporiaceae bacterium | reverse complement strand
GCTCACCGGCGCGGCGACCGCCGCCGTCGCCGGCCTGCCCTGGGTCGCGGCCGACCGCGAGCACGCGTCTACCTACACCACGAGCAACCTGCTCGTGCTGCTGGCCCTGCTCGGAGCGCTGCTGGCGGTGGCATCCCATCCCGCCCGCACGAACGCCCCGGCCGGCCGAAGGCCCCCGGTCCTCGCCGCGGGCCTCGCCCCGCCGGTCGCGGTGGTCACCGCCGACGCAGTGGTCCGCCGACTCGCCGCGGGCTCGTCCGCCGCGTGGTACGAGGTCGACAACCGCAGTCTGGTGGCGGCGTCCTCCGTGCTGGCCCTGTGTGGTCTGGCGCTGGGAGTGATCGGCGTTCGCGGGGCGGGGGACCGGCGCCGGATCGGCGCCGAGATCGGCTCCGCCGTGCCACTGGGCGCCCTGTCCCTGTGGGCCCTGGCCGCCGCACCCGACGGGTCCGGGGAGCTGATCGGCGGCATCGGTCAGCCGAGCTGGCTGGCTCTGCTCCTGCTCGGCGTGGGTGCCACCGCGGCCGCGATCCCGGCCGACCGGCGCCGGGTGGGCTGGGTCGGCTGGGCCCTGCTGTCCCTCTCCAGCGCCTACCGCCTGGCCCGGTCGGACGTCGGCGTGGTCGAGGCCTACACGGTGCCTCCCGCACTGGCCCTGATCGCCGTCAGTGCGCTGCGGCTGCGCCGCGACCGGACCGAGCGCGCCTGGAGCACCCTGCTGCCCGGCCTGAGCCTGCTGGTGGTGCCCAGCGTGCTCGCCTCGGCCGGTGGATCGGCGCTGCGGCCGTCCCTGCTGATCGGTCTCGGCGCCCTGGCCGTGGCGCTGACCCGTTGGGCGGGAGGGCGTCACGAGCCGGTGCTGCTCGCCGCCGCCTCCGTCGCGGCAGGTGGTTCCGGGGCGGTCCGCGCGCTGCGTGGATCGGCTCTGGCCGAGATCCCGTCCTGGCAGGAGGTCGAGCTGTGGTCGCTGCCGACAGCCCTCGTGCTCCTCGCCGTCGGCGTCCGTCTGCTGCTCACCCACCCGAGGATGCGGTCGTGGATCTCGGTCACGCCGGGACTGGTCCTGCTCCTGATCCCCACGCTGATGCTGGCCCTCGACGGACGCCCGATCTGGCGGGTGGTGCTGCTGACCGTGCTGGGCGGCGCCGTGGTGGCCGCCGGTGCCGTCCGGCGGCTGCAGGCCCCGGTCGTGTTCGGTGGCGTGGTGCTCGCGGTGCATGCGATCGCCCAGCTGGGCCCGTGGGTCGTGCGCACCCTGGCCGGTCAGCCCCGCTGGCTGACCCTGGCCATCGTCGGCGCGCTGCTGCTGGGCCTGGGCGCCACGTACGAGCGTCGCCTGCGCGAGCTCCGCTCAGCGCGGATGCAGTTGAACAGTCTGCGGTGACCGCCGACCCGTCGCCGGTCGCCGCCGTCCGCTCGGCCAGGGTCGTCGCGAGCTGACCGCAGGCGATCGCCACGGGGGTGCCAGACGCGGGCTATAGCCCTCGTTCGGCACCCCCTTGTGGCGCCGTCGACGATCTACGGTGGGGTGGGTGACCAGTGCCCTTCCCTACGGCTCCCGGATGACTGCGGCGCTCGCCCCGCTGCGCAGGGCGTTCCGGGTGGTGGTGAACCGTGGGTCAC
Organism: Kineosporiaceae bacterium; assembly: GCA_049283855.1. GTDB lineage: Bacteria > Actinomycetota > Actinomycetes > Actinomycetales > Kineosporiaceae > JADJPO01. The sequence goes on along the minus strand of JBAPWU010000698.1, from coordinate 5,834 downwards.
CGTGCCGGGCCCAGGGCGATGGGATTCCGTGGCTATTCTCCGCCATCGCCCTTGGCGGTTGTACCGAACTCCTCGGCCCACTGCAGCGCATAGTCCGCGACGGCTTCCCAGCCGGGCGCCCCGCAGGTCCAGTGGTCGCGGCCCGCGAACTCGTGGTAGTTCGTACGGGCGGGGGAGCGCATGTAGTGCTCCGCGTTGGCCCAGTTCACCGACGGCGGCATGATGTTGTCACTCTCGCCGGCGATGAACAGCAGCGGTGCCCGGTCCTGGTCGTAGTCGACGTAGGTGTCCTGGTGCCCGGGCTTGAAGTTCGCGATGAGTCCGTAGGCCCAGATCCAGTTGCCTGGAGCCGGGACGGTATACCGCTCCCATGCTGCCTGCGAAGCCTGCGCGCTCAAGGTGTTGGTGAAGGCGTAGTGGAATTCCTCGGGGGTGAACGACACCGCCTTGTGAATGTTGGCCGGATTCTTCAGCGCCGGGAACAGCGAACGCACCTGGGACAGAGGCGTGACCCTGACCCCCTCCGTGGGGGCCGAGTCGATCGCGACCCCGGCGCAGCCGAGACCCCGGGCCAGCAGGAGCTGGGTGAAGGTGCCGCCGAAGGAGTGCCCCATGATGATCGGCGGGGTGTCGAGCGCCTCGACGATGCCGGCCAGATGGTCGACAGTCCGCGCGACGCTCAGCCCTGCCGCGACGTCCGGGTGCTCGCGCAGGGCCTCGACCTCGATCTCGAAGCCGGGGTACGCGGGGGTCAGCACGCGGTAGCCCTTGGCCTCGTAGTACGGAACCCAGTGCTCCCAGCTGCGGGGGGTCATCCAGAGCCCGTGCACGAGGACGATCGTGTCGGTGAGGGGTTCGGGGGAGGCGTCGCTCATGAGATCAACCTAGTCCTGTCGGCGGCTGACGCTCTGCTCACGTGACGGCCTTCAGCCGTCACAGGTTGACCGCCTGAGACCACGTGATCTTGCCGTTCTCGACCGTGATCTCGACCTGGACGATGGCCCCACTCGGTGGACACCTCGTCACCGGTGAAGGTGCCCGATGTCCCGGACGACCCGGAGGAGGACGAGGAGGTGTTCGAAGACGTGCCCCCGACGACCCGGCGGCGGCGGAGGTCGAGTTCGTACTGGTGTGGTGGCTGAACAGCGTCACCAGGGTGCTGATGGTGCCCATGACGGCGAGGCGATCGACAGCGACCACCAGCAGAACGTGGCGATCGGGCCAGGGTGCCGGCCAGCGCCAGGAGCATCCCGGGGTAGTTGACGATCATGTCCCAGAGCTCGGCGACGGGGTTGGTCGAGGACTTGGCCGCGTAGCCGAGGGTGATCAGATGATGTGGGCGATCGGCGAGGTCGCCGAGATCCTGCACGCCGCCGCCGGCCGCCCACAGGGCGGCGACGACCAGCCCACCCTCCGGGTCAGCCCGGCGGGGCCGCGATGCCGGTCACGCCCCCGTGCCGGTGAGCTGGGGACCAGGTGCCGCCGTGCTGACCGGCGTGCGCAGGCTCTCGCCCTCGATGTCGACGTTCGGCATCGCCCGGTCGATCCACCGCGGCAGCCACCAGGCGGCGTCGCCGAGGAAGGACATCACCGCGGGCACCAGGGTCAGGCGCACGACGAAGGCGTCGACCAGCACCCCGAAGGCCAGGGCGAACCCCATCGACTTCACCGTCGCGTCGTGCACGAGGATGAAGCCGGAGAACACCGAGATCATGATCAGGCCGGCCGCGACCACCACCCGTGCTCCGTGACCGACCCCCGAGACCACCGCCTCGCGAGCGGTCTCACCGTGCACGTAGTCCTCCCGCATGCGCGAGACCAGGAACACCTCGTAGTCCATGGCGAGGCCGAAGAGGATGCCGATCAACAGGATCGGCAGGAAGCTGACCAACGGCCCCGGCTTGTCCAGGCCGGCCAGGGAGGACAGCCAGCCCCACTGGAACACCGCAACCGTGACGCCGAACGTCGCCCCGATGGTCAGCAGGAATCCGAGCGTGGCCTTGATCGGCACCAGGATCGAGCGGAACACCAGCGCCAGCAGGGCGAAGCTCAGGCCGACCACGACCAGCAGGTAGACCGGAAGCGCGGCGCGCAGCTTGTCCGAGACGTCGATGCCCACCGCAGTGACGCCGGTGAGCGCGATGTCCGCCCGCCCTGCCTGCTCGAGCGGCACGAAGCTGGTGCGCAGATCGCGCACCAGGGTGAAGGTCCGCTTGTCGGTCGGCCCGTACGCGGGGATCACCGCCAGCAGTGCGGTGCGCTTGTCGGCGCTGAGATTCGGCGGGGTGACGGCGACGACGCCGGCGGTCGTGCCGGCCACCCGCATGGCCGACTGCGCGCCGGCCGCGGTGGCAGCGGGCTGGTCGGAGTGCACGACCATGATCAGGCGACCGTTGAAGCCCTCACCGAAGCCCTCGGAGATCATGTCGTAGGCGATCCGCGCAGTGCTGCCCTTCGGGGCCGTGCCGTCGTCTGGAAGGGCCAGTTGCATGCTCGCGGCCGGAATGGTCATCACGCCGATGGCGATCAGCCCCACGATCAGCGCGGGAATCCGGAACCGGATGACAAAGTGCGCCCAGGCGAACCCGCGGTTGGTCTCCGACTCCTCGATGTCCTCACCGGCGACGGCGGCGACGGCGGCCCGGCGCTGCCGCCGGGAGAGCACCTTGTCGCCGGCGAAGCTGAGCATCGCGGGCAGCAGCGTGATCGCGACCAGCACCGCGATGGTCACCGTGCCGGCGGCGGCCAGACCCATCACGGTCAGGAACGGGATGCCGACCACGGACAGCCCGGCCAGGGCGATCACCACGGTCAGGCCGGCGAACACCACGGCCGAGCCGGCGGTGCCCACGGCCCGACCGGCCGCCTCCTCCCGGGGCAGACCGATGGCCAGGTTGTGCCGGTAGCGCGAGGTGATGAAGAGCGAGTAGTCGATACCCACCGCCAGACCCAACATCAGCGCGAGGACCGACGCCGTGCTGGTGAGGTCGACCACGTGGCCGACCATCGTGATGCCGGCTATGCCCGCGCCGACGCCGATCAGGGCGTTCACCAGGGTCATGCCCGCGGCGAACAGCGAACCGAAGGTGATGATCAGCACCAGCAGCGCCACGGCCACGCCGATGCCCTCGGTGGAGCCGACGTCAGGCGGCTGCGCGCTCGCCGAGCTGCCCGCGATCGTCCACCCGGCCGGCGCGGCATCGCCGAGGTGCGCGAAGGCGTCGAGCTGGGCGGTCGTGAGCGCGTCGGCGGTCTCGGCGAACTGCACATCGATCAGCGCGTAGCGGCCGTCGCGGCTGATCGCCTTGGTGTCGAAGGGGCTTCTCGCGCCCACCACACCGGGCAGGGCGTTCGCCTTCTGCACGGTCGCCAGCACCACCTGCTGGTTCGCCGGGGTCGTCACGGTCTGGCCCGCAGGAGCCCGCAGCACCACCGCGCTCGAGGCCCCGCTGGCCTGCGGGAACTCCTTGGCCAGCGCCTCGATGGCCCGCTGGGACTCGGTGCCCGGGATGGTGACGCCGGAGACCGGCACCGAGCCGAGCGCGAGCACCCCACCCACCAGGGCCCCCACCAGGGCCAGCCAGGCCACCATCACGATGCCGTGACGGCGGAAGCAGAAGCGCCCGACGGTGTAGAGCACGTTGGCCACGAAGAGCTCCTTGGGGTTGGAGGTGGTCGAAGCGATCAGGTGAAGCGTTGGCCGGCGATGCGCAGGGCGCGGGTGACCATCTCGGTCAGGGACAGTGCGGACTGATCGAGCCAGGCCTGGGTGGCGGCGCGCATCGTCCCGAGGTAGGTCGCGGCCTGGATGTGGGCCCGCAGGGCGAGATCGTCGCCGGCTGGAAGCCGGCGGGCGATGCTCGCCGTGAGGGCGCCCTCGGCCCTCGCGTAGGCGGCGACCTGACAGCTCAGCAGTGAGGGGTGGTTCCGCACGAGGTGCAGCGCGGCGTGCCAGTGCTGTTCGTTGCCCAGGCCGGGGGCCAGCTCCGCGCTGGCCCGGGTGAGCGCCGTCCACGCGGTCTCGCCCGGTGGGCGCGCCTCCACCAGGGCGATGAGGCGGGCCAGGCCGTGGGAGTGGCTGTAGAGCAGAGCCTCGTCCTTGTTGGCGAAGTAGTTGGAGAAGGTCCGGCGGGAGACGTCGGCGGCATCCGCAACCGCCTCCACCGTCACGTGCTCCGGCCCCAACTCAGTGGCGAGGCGGACGGCGGCCGCGTGCAGCGCCTGCCGCGTCGCCTCCTTCTTCCGCGCCCGAAGGCCACCCTCGCTGTTCACCGTCATCAGACAACCAGATGGGCAAGACTTGCTCAAGCTGCAACTTTGCCGTTTGGGCAGTTCTTCACCGTGGCTCTCGTTCCGGGCCTGGGCGGACGGGGTCGCCGCGGCCCACGCTGTCGATCCCGCAGCTGTGCCTCGTCGCTCTGGTCGGGGTGAGTGGTTCGGGCAGAGTCCCGCCTCGCCGCCACTTACTCAAGCGGCGGCGCGCGGTCTGGAGGTGGCGGAGCTGCTGTCCCGCAACCGATCTCGGGCGGGTGGCATCGTGGCATACGTCGCGGTCCACCGTCGCTCCTGCTGGCCGGTGCCGGTGCCGGTGGGAGGGGCAAGGGCCTCGCCCAGCCTGGGCTGAAGGGGCGGCGTCAGCGGCCGACGGGGCGGGGGGTGGCCGACCTCAGCCCGACTTGCGGCGGAAGGTGCGCTGCGGCTTGGCCGGGGAGGTATGCGGGGCGGAGGTGTGCGGGTCGGCCGATCCGCTCGAACCGTGGTGGCCGGCCTTCTTGCGCTCCAGCGCCTCGCGGAACTTGCGGCGGGTCGCGTCCTCGCCCGTCTCGGCCCCGTCCGGTGTGTCGGTCGGGCTCTGTTCGGCGTCGCTCATACGGGTCATCCTGGCCCAGCCGGCGGCGCAGAGCCAACCGAGGTCGGGTTTGCCCTACTCGAACGGACCCGGGTCGCCCGCACCGTAGCGAAGGATCTGCGGCGCGCCCTCGGAGTAGTCGACCACCGTCGTCGGCTCGGTGCCGCACTCGCCGCAGTCGATCACGGCGTCCACCTGGTGGTCGAGGGTCTCCTTGATCAGCCAGCCGTCGGTCATCGGCTCGTCCTCGTCGGGCAGCAGCAGGCTCGAGGTCAGCATCGGCTCGCCGAGCGCGGCCAGCAGGGCGAGCGCCACCGGGTGGTTGGGGATCCGCACGCCGACGGTCTTCTTCCTCTCGTGCAGCAGCCGGCGCGGCACCTCCTTGGTGGCCGGCAGGATGAACGTGTAGCTGCCCGGGGTGACGGCCCTGATCGCCCGGTACACATGGTTGTCGATCTGCACCAACTGGCCGAGCTGGGCGAAGTCCTTGCACAGCAGGGTGAAGTGGTGCCGGTCGTCGAGGTGGCGGATGCGCCGGATCCGCTCCTTGCCCTCGGCGTTGCCCAGCGAGCAGCCGAGTGCGAACACCGAGTCGGTGGGGTAGGCGATCAGGCCGCCGTCCCGCACGATCTGTACCGCCTGGGCGATCGCCCGCGGCTGCGGATCGTGCGGATGCACATCGAAGTAACGCGCCACCCGCAGAGCCTAGCCCTTCCCGCTCATGCTCCCCAGCCCCGTCGTTCCTGGTCGTTGGAGGCGCCGATTCGACGGCCCCGCGGAGCATCAGCCGGGGTTGCGTGGACGGCGGGCGCGCGCTGTGCTGGGCAGTATGCGGGTGCTGGTGCTGGGTGGAACGGCGTGGCTGAGCGGTGAGGTGGCGCGCGCGGCGGTGGCCGCCGGGCATCGGGTGACCTGCCTCGCCCGCGGGGAGTCGGGGCCGATGCCGGACGGCGTCCGCGCCGTCCGCGCCGATCGTGACCTGCCG
>JBAPWU010000697.1:0-3277 GCA_049283855.1 Kineosporiaceae bacterium | reverse complement strand
CGCGCGGTGTCCAGCCCGGCTCGCCGCGAGCGAGCAGGTCGAGCAGACCCTCCGCGCCGAGCCCCGGACGGACCTGCAGCCGGGGCAGCGCGAACAGGTCGTCGCCCGGGCCTGCCACGCGTCGTCCCACGATGCAGGCGTTGGTGTAGCCGGCGGCACGCACCGCCCGGGCGGTCGCGGCGCTGCAATAGCCGTGCGGGTAGCAGAAGGAGACCGGTCTCGCACCCGCCCGCTCGGCGATCCGCTCGGCGCTGATGCGCGCCTGGCCGGCCGCCACGTGCTCGCCCAGCACGTCCAGCGGGCGGTGGTCGTGGGCGTGGCTGCCGATCTCGACCCACTCGCGGGGCAGCGTGTCAAGCTCCTCCCACGTGAGTAGCCGACCGGAACCGGCGATCATGGACGCCTCGCCCATCCGGTTGGTCGAGACGTACACGGTGGCGGCGCAGGCCCGTGCGGCCAGCAGCTCAGCCGCAGCGAGGAAGTCGACGTAGCCGTCGTCGAAGGTCAGCGCAACCGGGCGGACGCGACCCCCGTCGCTGAGGCCGGTGGCGACGAGCTGCACCGCACGGGTCAGCCCGACCACGGTGAAGCCGTTGTCCCGCAACACGCTCAGGTGCGTGGAGAACTCCTTCAACGGCACATGCAGATCGCTGGGAGCCGGACCGGCGGCGGGGACGGAGTGGTACATGAGCACCGGCAGCCGACCCGTCAGCCGTTCACCCGCCCGGTCGTCGGGCCGTGCCGCCGGCGAGGTGCTCACGGTGCACTCCGGGCAGCGGAGCGGTACACCTCGGCGAGGGCCTCGGCGCAGCTCTCCCAGGTGGGCAGGCCCGGCGTCACCCCGGGGCGGGGAGCGGACAGCACCTCCCGCAGGGCCCCGGCGACCTGCTCGGCGGTGGCCGAGGGACGCACCGGGCGCACCAGCCCGTCCTCGGCCAGGTCCCCCACCCCGGCGACGTCGAAGCCGATCACCGGGGTGCCGAGGGTGAGCGCTTCCATCACCGCCACGGGATGGGCCTCGTAGTCCGACAGCGCGGCCATCGCTGCGGCCCGACCCAACGCGGTGGCCATGGCCTCGCGGTCCGCCGGTGGTATGGCGTGGATGCCGACCGCATCGGCGACACCGAGGCGTGCGGAGAGTTCACGGAGATCCGCTTCAAACGGACCCGCACCGATGATCTCCACGGTCGCGCCTGGGCACACCTGCCGAAGATACGGCAGGGCCTCGATGACCCGATGGTGTCCCTTGTAGTGCTCCAGCCGTCCCACGGACACCACCAGACCGGGCACCACGTCGGGGGGGGAGGTGGGCGCCGGCAAGGACCCGCCGTTGCGGATCACCTCGACCCGGGCCGGGTCGAGACCGGCCAGGTCCGTGAAGAGGCGGGCCTCGTGCCGACTGACCCCGATCACCCGATGCGCACCGCGCAGGAGGGGGCCGAGAGCGCGCCACTGCAGCGAACGCAGCGCGTTGCGGTGCCGCAGCGAGTGCCCCCCGGTATGGAGGGTGACCACGTACGGTCGGCGAGCCGCCCGGGCGGCGGCCATCGCGAGCACCGGCACTGGCGTATGGATGCCCTGGCAGTGCACCAGGTCCCATTCGCCGCGGCGCACCGCGGAATAGATGCCCGGGGCCAGGTAGTAGTCGCGCTCGCGCGGCCAGGCCGGGACCCGGCGCACGGTGTAGCCGTCACATCGCTCCACGCGGGCCCGGCCCCGCGTGCGGTCGGTGCCGAGCACGGTGACGTCGAACTCGCCGGACTCGCCCAGCCGGCGGGCGACCTCATGGACATGCGTCTCGATGCCGCCCAGATCGGGAGCGACCCGGGCAGCGACCTGAAGCACGCGCAGGGGACGGCGGCCGACCGGCACCGGTGGACCCATCGACATCGACATCCTCAGCCCACGGGCACCCGATCGGCCACCGAGAGGTAGACCGACTCGAGCCGCGACACCACGGCCGGGGCCCGGAAGCCGGCGAGCCCGGTCAGACCCCCTCGGCCCAGTCGCTCGGCCAGCCCCGGCTCACCCAGCAGACGCTGGACGGCGTGGGCCAGCCCGGCCTCGTCGCCCGGCTCGACCAGAAGCCCGCTGACGCCGTCCTCGACCATGTCGAGCATGCCTCCGATGGCGGTGGTGATCACGGGCCGTCCGGCCGCCATCGCCTCCAGCACGGTGGTCGGGCACGGGTCGGGCCAGGTCGAGGGCAGTACGGCGGCCAGGCAGCGGCGGAAGGCCTCGATGACCGCGGCGTGAGGCAGGCTCTCCACGATGCGTGCCCCGACCGGCAGGGTGTCGGGCAGCCCCGGCAGGCGGCGTCCGACCAGCACCAGCGGTGGGCGGTCGGGCCCGAGCCGGTCGTAGGCGCGCAGCAGCGTGTGCACACCCTTCTCCTGCGACAGATCGCCGACGAAGAGCAGGTAGCCCCCCTCGGGGAGGTCACGCAGCACCGTCGGGTCCGGCGGCGGGGTGTCCATCACGTCGTCCGGCACGAAGTTGGGGATCACGCTGGACGGCACGCCGAGCCCGGCCACTCCATTGCCGTCGGCCACGGCACGGCTGACGCTGACGATGTGGTCGACGCCGTGGGACTTCCAGGGCCGCATGGTCGTCGTGGCGACAAGGGTGATCGGGCCCGTGAGCGGGCCGTAGTGAGCCAGCACGCACGCCGGACAGCGCCGCGGCGATGGGCCGGGGCAGGGTCGGCCGTCGCGCATCATCCGCTTGGTGGCGCAGACGTGGCTGTAGTCGTGCAGGGTCAGCACGAGGCCGAAGGGGCGGCGTGCCCCGGGGCTGTCCGCCGAGTGCGAGCGCCGGGCGAAGGGACCGGAGCGCAGGGCGAGCGCGCTGTTGACGATCCAGTTGTGGGCGTGCACCACGTCCGGGCGGTGAGCTGCGACGACGGGGCGCAGCGCCCGGACCACGAGCGGGTCGGGCACCGGGGGGTGGTGCGGGCGGTTCGAGTCCCGGTAGAGACCAGGCAGGCGCATCGCCGTGCTGGGCAGGCGGTGCACGGTGACCCCCGAGGGCAGCACCTCTCGCTCATCCGTGCCCGGCAGGCGAAGGGTGGCCACCGCGACCTCGTGACCGCGGCCGGCCAGGGCGGTGGACAGATTGAGCACGTGCCGCTCCTCCCCACCGATGTCGGGAGGGAAGAACTGGGCCAGCAGCAGGACCTTCATGCCGGGCCGACCCGCCCCGCCCGCGGGGCGCCGGGGGACGGCGTCCGCCGGGTCAATCGGCCCCGCAGGTAGCCGGCGGCCGCTGCGGCCACGCC
>JBAPWU010000696.1:0-2883 GCA_049283855.1 Kineosporiaceae bacterium | reverse complement strand
GCAGCCCTTCGCCTGCTGAGCGCCGTGTCAAGGCATGATCTCCCGCCTTGACACGGCAACCAGCAGGCGGATCATCACCCGTCGGAAGATGCCGGACCCCACGGGCCCGACACCCCATACGGTCTATCACAGCCATTACCCCACATCGTGATCTCCATTATGACCTGCACAATCCAGCGCGCGCCCCTGAGTGATCACATTGCTCTGAGTGATCACGATGTAGATCACGTTGTGCAACATGCAGCAGATATCGGGCAATCTCTGCGTGACTTCACGCAACGTGATCTACATCGTGATCTCCAGCGCTGTTGCCCGAGGCGCCACGGCCCGAGGCCCGGCTGCCTGGGCGCCATTGCCGGGCGTGAGGAGGGCGAGCGGGGGTGTCGGAGGTCAGGGGCGGCCGCGCAGGGAGCGGTAGCGACGGATCAGGGCGTTGGTCGAGGAGTCGTGCGCCAGTTCAGGCTCGGTCGGCGCGGTCAGCTCGGGGGCGATCCGGCTGGCCAGTACCTTGCCCAGTTGCACGCCCCACTGGTCGAAGGAGTTGATTCCCCAGACGATGCCCTGGGTGAACACCTTGTGCTCGTAGAGCGCGATCAGTGAGCCCAGGGCGAACGGGGTCAGCTTCTCGCCCAGGATGGTCGTGGTCGGCCGGTTGCCCTCGAACGTCTTGTGTGCGACCAACGCCCCGGTGGCGCCCTCGGCGGCCACCTCCTCGGCGGACTTGCCGAACGCGAGCGCCTCGGTCTGGGCGAAGAAGTTGGCCATCAACAGGTCGTGGTGCTCGCCGACCTCGTGGCCGGGGTGGGCGAAGCCGATGAAGTCCGCCGGGATCAGCCGGGTGCCCTGGTGCAGCAACTGGTAGTAGGCGTGCTGGCCGTTGGTGCCCGGGGTGCCCCAGACCACGGGGCCCGTGGCGTAGTCGACCCTGGAGCCGTCGATCGTGACCGACTTGCCGTTGCTCTCCATGTCGAGCTGCTGCAGGTAGTCGGCGAACTGATCGAGGTACTGGGTGTAGGGCAGCACGACGTGGCTGTCGGCGCCAAGGAAGTTGGCGTACCAGATGCCCAGCAGGCCCATCAGCGCGGGCGCGTTCTCGCGGTAGGGCGCGGTGCGGAAGTGCTCGTCGATCGCCCGGAACCCGGCCAGCATCTCGCCGAACCCGTCGGGGCCGATGGCGATCATCACGGACAGGCCGACCGCGGAGTCCATCGAGTAGCGCCCGCCGACCCAGTCCCAGAAGCCGAACATGTTGGCGGTGTCGATGCCGAAGGCCGCCACTTCGGAGGCAGCAGTGGAGACGGCCACGAAGTGCTTCGCCACCGCCTCGGGAGCCCCCAGGCGGTCGAGCAGCCAGCTGCGCGCGGTGGCCGCGTTGGTCATCGTCTCCTGGGTGGTGAAGGTCTTGCTGGCCACGATGAACAGGGTGGTCTCGGCGTCCAGACCGGCGGTCTTCTCGGCGATGTCGTCACCGTCGACGTTGGAGACGAACCGCACGTCGAGGCCGTCCTGGGCATAGGGCCGCAGGGCGAAGGTGGCCATCGCCGGGCCCAGGTCCGAACCGCCGATGCCGATGTTCACCACGGTGCGGATCGCCTTGCCGGTGTGGCCCTTCCACTGTCCGGCACGGACCTGGTCGGCGAAGGTCGCCATCCGGGCCAGCACCTCGTGCACCCCCGGGACGACGTTCGTGCCGTCCACCACGACCTCGGCGTCGGCGGACGTGCGCAGGGCGGTGTGCAGGACGGCGCGGTCCTCGGTGACGTTGATCTTCGCGCCGGTGAACATGCGTTCGGTCGCTCCGCGCAGGTCGACCGCCTCGGCGAGCGCGACGAGCAGGTCGAGGGTCTCATCGGTGACCCGGTGCTTGGCGTAGTCGATGTGCAGGCCGGCGACGTCGAGGCCGAACCGGTCGGCGCGGCCGGGGTCGCTCGCGAACAGGTCGCGCAGGTGGGTGTCGCGGACGGCGTCGGCGTGCGCGGCGAGGGCGCGCCACGCGGGCAGGGTGCTGACGAGAGGTGTGGTCACGTGCCTACCCTGCCGCCTTCCACCCCGCTCAGGCCAGTGACCACGACGTGACGTCTGCTGACGACGGCACTGCACCGGCCGCTCGCCGATGGCTGAGGCCGCCCGGGCAGGCATGATGGTCAGGACTGCGCTGACCGGCGTCGGATCGGGACTCACGCCGGGGCGGGCGGCGTGGAGAGGAGGGCGTGAACCTCCGCCGTGAGGCGGTGGACGTCTTCGGTCAGGGTGGTGTTCTGCCTGATCAGCTCGGCCTGCATGGTGGCGAGCTCTTCGCGGTGCTCGGCGTCGGCCTTCTCCCGGGCCTGATCGCGCTTGGCCTGAGTCTTCTGAGCGATCATCACCATTGACGCGGAATAGTAGGCCACGGCGGAGAAGACGAGGTTGAGCAGGATGAACGGCGCCGGGTCGAACCCGCGCCCGTGAAGCAGACCCTGCCAGGAGGTGGTCAGGAATGACGTCACGTGGTTGACGAGCATCCAGATGAGGATGACGACGGTGGAGATCAGCACGAACTGGACGGTGCCCATCGCGTCGGCGACCTTCTCGGCCATGCGGGGGACGAAGCCCTCGCCGAACGCGCCCTTGTCCCGGTGCCCGTGGTGATGGCGAAGCGGGTCCAGGTCCATGGTGTCTCCTTGTCGAGGCGTCGACGTGTCGAAGGCTTCGACTGTGGCGGCCGAGCCGGTGGGACTATCGGATCGTATGTGGAGGTCCGGTCATGACCCGGCGTCGGGTGTGGTGGGTGGTCTCGGCCGCCGTCCTGATGGTGCTGGGCGGCGTCGCCTGGGCCGTGGCCGACGGCCGCCGCACCGAGCGCGAGGGCATCCGGGTCGCCCACTCCGGCGCGGGGCTCGGCGC
>JBAPWU010000695.1:0-11786 GCA_049283855.1 Kineosporiaceae bacterium | reverse complement strand
CCCCCGGACTGCCCAGGTAGACGATCGCCTCGGCGACCTCCTGGGCCGAGACCAGCCGGCCCTGCGGCTGTCGCGCCGCCAGCGCGGCGCGCTCGGCGGCGGGGTCCGCGGCGGCGTCGAGCAGGCGGCCGATCCAGGGGGTGTCGGCCGTGCCCGGATTGACGCAGTTGACCCGGATGCCCTCGCGCAGGTGATCGGCCGCCATGGCGAGGGTGAGCGAGGCCACCGCTCCCTTGCTGGCGCTGTACAGCGCGCGCTGGGGAAGGCCGGCCGTCGCCGCGATCGAGCAGGTGTTCACGATGGCGGCGCGGGTCGAGCGGCGCAGGTGGGGCAGCGCCGCCCGGCTCACCCGCACCATGCCGATCACGTTGACGTCGAGCACGCGGTGCCATTGCGCGTCGTCGTTGTCCTCGATGGTGCCCTGGGCGCCGATGCCGGTGTTGTTGACCAGCACGTCGAGCCCCCCGAGCGTGGTGACGGCCCGCTCGACGGCGGCCCGCACCTGGTCGTCGTCCGCGACGTCGGCCTCGACCCAGGGCACCCCCGAACCCGGCGGCGGAGCCGCGATGTCGAGCGAGATCACCCGGGCACCCGCGGCGGCGAACCGCTGGGCGGTCGCCAGGCCGATGCCCGAGGAGCCGCCGGTGATCAGGACCCGCAGTGGCTCGGTCGTGGTCATCACGTGCTCCTCGGCGTCAGTGGGATTCACGGGAGACCTGGTCGCCGCTGGAGCCGACCAGGAAGTCCAGGTCGGCGCCGGTGTCCGCCTGCAGCACGTGGTCGACGTAGAGCTTCTCCCACCCGCGGGTCGGTGCGGCGTAGGCATCGACCAGGCCGGGCGGGGGAGTCCGGGCCGTCAGTTCGGCGGGGGAGAGTTCGACGTCCAGGGTGCGGCCCGGCACATCCAGGACCACGACGTCACCGGTCATGATCCTGCCCAGCGGCCCGCCGGCGGCCGCCTCGGGCGCGACGTGCAGCACGACGGTCCCGTAGGCGGTGCCGCTCATCCGCCCGTCACAGATCCGCACCATGTCCCGGACGCCGCGCTCGAGCAGTCGCGCCGGCAGCGGCAGGTTCGCGACCTCCGGCATGCCGGGGTAGCCCTTCGGGCCGCAGCCGCGCAGCACCAGCACCGAGGTCTCCTCGACGTCCAGGGCGGGGTCGTCGATCCGGTGGCGCAGGTCCTCGATGCTGTCGAACACCACGGCCCTGCCCCGGTGCGTGAGCAGACCGGGGGAGGCCGCGGCGGGTTTGATCACCGCGCCGTTCGGGGCGAGGTTGCCGTGCAGCACGGCGATCCCGGCATGTGGCTGCAGCGGGTCGGCCCGGGGCCGGATCACCTGGCGGTCCCAGATCGCGGCGTCCGCGAGGTGGTCGACCAGGGGTCGGCCAGTCACGGTGAGGGCGTCGGGGTCGAGCAGGTCGGCCACCTCGCGCAGGACGGCGAGCAGCCCACCGGCGCGGTGGAAGTCGTCCATCAGGTAGCGGCCGGCGGGCTGGAGGTCGAGCAGCAGCGGGACGCTCGCGCCGGCGCGGTCGACGTCGTCCAGGGTCAGCGGGATCCCCGCCCGGCCGGCGATCGCCAACAGGTGCACCACGGCGTTGGTGGATCCGCCGACGGCCGCGACGGCGACGATCGCGTTCAGGAACGAGCCGCGGGACAGGATCGTGGAGGGGCGCCGCCCGGCCTCGACGAGCTCGACCGCGAGCCGGCCGGTGGCGTGGGAGCCCTCCAGCAGGCGGGCGTCCGGTGCGGGGGTTCCGGCCAGGCCGGGAACGGTGAATCCCAGCGCCTCCGCGACGACGGCCATCGTGGAGGCGGTGCCCATCGTGTTGCAGTGCCCCCGGCTGCGGATCATCGACGATTCCGAGCGCATGAACTCCTCCTGCGACAGGGCGCCCGCCCGCACCTCCTCGCTGAGCCGCCAGACGTCGGTGCCGCACCCGAGCGGCTCGCCGCGGAAGGTGCCGGTGAGCATCGGGCCGCCCGGGACGAGGACGGCGGGCAGGTCGACCGAGGCCGCGGCCATCAGCAGCGCCGGGATGGTCTTGTCGCACCCGCCCAGCAGGACGACGCCGTCGATCGGGTTGGCGCGGATCATCTCCTCGGTCGCCATCGCCGCCAGGTTGCGCCACAGCATCGCGGTGGGCCGCAGCTGGGTCTCGCCGAGGGAGACCACCGGCAGGTTCAGCGGAATGCCGCCCGCCTCCCAGATGCCCTGGGCGACGCTGGCGGCGACCTCGTTCAGGTGCGCATTGCAGGGGGTCAGATCCGAGGCGGTGTTGGCGATCGCGAGGTGCGGGCGGCCGTCGAAGGCTCCGGCCGGCAGGCCACGGCGCATCCAGGCCCGATGGATGTAGGCGTTGCGGTCCGTGCCCCCGTACCACTGCTCGCTCCGCTGCGGCACCATCGGCCTCACCCTCCGGCTCGCGCGTTTCCCACGGGTGGAACGGCGGTTTAGCATTCCGAACGTGCTCGAGCCTAGCCGTGCCGGGACCAGGCTCGAGGTCGCCGGCACCCCGGCAGGAACGCCGTGAGGCGCTACCTGGCCCGCCCCGCCGGCGAGGAGGTCTTTGGTCTGGGCGAGGGCCCCGTGTGGGACGGTCCGCGGGAGCGGCTGCTGTGGGTCGACGTCAACGCCGGGCTGGTGCTCGAGGGTGGGTTCGACGGCCGGGGCATCACGGTCTCGCGCCGCCACCAGCTCGACCTCAGCGTCGGTGCGGTGGCCGTCGCGCCCGACGGGCGGCTGCTGGTGGCCGGACGCCGACGCCTGCTGGAGCTCCACGCCGACGGCTCCGTCGTCGGCGGCCCCGAGATCATTCCGCCCGGCACGGCGAGCCGGCTCAACGACGGCGGCTGCGATCCGGCGGGCCGGTTCCTGGTCGGCGGGATGGCGCTGGACGACCGGGTCGGCGCCGAGGTACTGGTCCGGCTCGAGCACGACGCGACGATCACCACCATCGACGACGACCTGACCCTGTCCAACGGTCTGGGCTGGTCCCTGGACGGCCGCACCCTTTACAGCATCGACAGCGTGCCGGGCATCATCTGGTCGCGCGGCTACGACCCGGACGGCCGCACCGGGCCGCGGCGGCCGTTCGCGCAGTTCCGCGACGGGACGCCGGACGGTCTGTGCCTGGACCGCGAGGGCAACCTGTGGGTCGCGGTCTGGGGCCGCGGGGAGGTCCGGTGCCTCACGCCGTCCGGCGAGCAGGTGGCCACGGTGAGCGTCGCGGCGCCGAACACCAGCAGCGTCGCCTTCGTCGGACCCGGGCTGGACACGCTGCTGATCACCACGGCCCGGGAGCAACTGACCGACGACCAGCTCCGGGCCGACCCGCTGTCCGGACACCTGTTCCTGGCCGACGTCGAGGTCACGGGCCACCCCGTCGCCGCCTGGTCCGGCCACCTGCCCGCACCGTCCTGACCGCCGCCGCACCGTCCCCCTGGAGCCTGCCGTGTACTTGATGCGCATCGGTGCGATCGGTGCCGAGAAGCCGATCGTCCGGATCGACGACGAGACCTACGTCGACGTCTCCGATCTGGTCACGGACTTCGACGAGGCGTTCTTCGCAGCGGGTCTGGATCGGCTCAGACCCGTTGTGGCCGAGCGGGTCTCGAGAGGAGAGCGGTCGCGGTTCGCGGGCGAGCGGATCGGTGCGCCGATCGCCCGCCCGCACCAGATCCTGTGCATCGGCCTGAACTACAGCGACCACGCCGCCGAGACCGGTCAGGCGGTCCCGACCGAGCCGATCGTGTTCACCAAGGCGCCCAACACGCTGATCGGCCCGAACGACGACGTCCGGATCCCTCGCGGTTCGACCGCGACCGACTGGGAGGTCGAGCTCGGCCTCGTGATCGGCACCCGGTGCAGCTACCTGCCGGACCTGGAATCCGCCCGTGCCGCCATCGCCGGGTACGTGCTGGTCAACGACGTCAGCGAGCGGACCTTCCAGCTCGAACGCGGGGGCCAGTGGGTCAAAGGCAAGTCGGCGGAGACGTTCAACCCGGCCGGCCCGTGGCTGGCCACCCCCGAGGAGATCGAGGACGTCGCGCACCTGGACCTCTGGCTGGACGTCAACGGCGAACGCCGCCAGCGCGGGTCGACCGCGACCATGCTGTTCGCACCGGACGTGATCGTGGCCTACCTGAGCCAGTTCATGGTGCTCGAGCCGGGCGACCTGATCAACACCGGGACGCCGCCCGGCGTCGGGATGGGCATGAAGCCGCCGGTCTTCCTGCAGCCGGACGACGAGATGACGCTGGGCATCGACGGTCTGGGCGCCCAGCGCCAGCGGGTGCTCGCCCCGCGATGAGTGCCTCCACGATGAGGGCGTTCGTGGTCACCGGGCCGCGGTCCTCTGCCGTGCTCGAGGTGCCGCGCCCGGTGGCCGGGCCGGGGCAGGTCGTCGTCGATGTGGAGCGGGTCGGCGTCTGCGGCACCGACGTGGAGTTCTTCACCGGTGAGATGGCCTACCTGCACACCGGGCAGGCCGCCTACCCGATCCGGCTCGGGCACGAGTGGAGCGGCCGGGTCTGCGCCGTGGGAGAAGGGGTGGACCCGGCCTGGATCGGGCGGCACACCACCGGCGACACCATGCTCGGCTGCGGACGCTGTCGCCGCTGCCGGGCCGGGTCGGGGCACGTCTGCGCGGATCGGTTCGAGATCGGCATCCGGGGTGGTTTCCCGGGCGCGCTCGCCGAGCAGCTCGCGGTTCCGGTCACCGCGCTGCACGCACTGCCACCGAGCGTGGACCCGGTCGCGGGCGCCCTGGTCGAGCCCGGAGGCAATGCGCTGCGTTCGGTCCGGGCCGCGGCGCTGAACCCGGGCGACCGGCTGCTGGTGCTCGGGCCCGGCACGATCGGGCTGCTGGTCGCCCTGTTCGCGCGGGCCGAGGGCGCCGAGGTGCACCTCGTCGGCCGGTCGGAGCGGTCCCGGGCCTTCGCCGCCGGCCTCGGCGGTCTCGCGGTGTGGACCATGGACACCCTGCCCGAGCTCGCCTTCGACGCCGTGGTCGACTGCTCGAACGACGCCGAGCTGCCGGCTCGGGCCCTGGAGCTGGTGGAACCGGGCAAGCGGGTGGTCTACGTCGGGCTGGCCGGCACGGCGAGCAGGATCGACACCCGCACCCTGGCCCTGAAGGACGTCACGGCCGTCGGCATCCTCAGCGCCTCGCCGGGCCTGGCCGGCACGATCGAGCTCTATGCCTCGGGCGCCGTGGACCCGCGCCCACTGGTCGCCGCCACGGTCGGGCTCGACCAGGTCGACGCGGTGCTGCGCGGCTCCCGGCCGGCCGACGCAGGGCCGGGACCGAAGCTCCATGTCGACCCTCGGCTCTGAAAGGACCACCGCTGGATGGGCTCTCGCCGGGCGTCCTCACCTGGCTTGACGTCGTCAGGCTAGGCTCGATCGGGTGGACACCGTCAACGCGCAGAGCACGGAGAGCGCCCCGGCGAACAGTTCCGAGCCCGACGCCATGGACGTGTTGGTCTCCCTGCGCAGCAGCATCGACAACCTGGACGCCGCGATCGTCCATCTGCTCGCCGAACGCTTCAAGTGCACCCAGAAGGTGGGCGCGCTGAAGGCCGCACACGGGATGCCGCCGTCGGACCTGGAGCGGGAGGCCCGGCAGATCGAGCGGCTGCACCGGCTGGCCCGCGACGCCGGCCTGGACCCGGTGTTCGCCGAGCGCTTCCTCAACTTCGTCATCGACGAGGTCATCCGCCACCACCGCGCCATCGCCGAGGGCACGGACTGACGGCGTCACCCGGGCCGATCACCCGGGCACCACGGTCACGTCGCCCGAGCGTGTGTGGACACTTCTCGGGCTGATTCGGCGCAATTGGCCCGAGAAGTGTCCACACACCCCGAGAAGTGTCCACACAGCCCGAGAAGTGTCCACACACGCCCTCCGCTGGTCGGGCTGGTGGGGCTCAGCGCGGTCACCGAACGCCGGCCGCACCGTAGATTGGGCCGATGACCTCGGGCATCGACCAGGTGCGGCTGTGGATCCGGCATGAGGAGCGTTCAACCGAGCGGCGGGCGCCCATCGTTCCCGATGACGCCCGAAGCCTGGTCGCGCAGGGCCTCGAGATCGTCGTCGAGGACTCGGCCCAGAGGGTGTTCCCGGCCGAGGAGTACGCGGCGGCCGGCTGTCGGATCGTCGATCCGGGGAGCTGGGTCGACGCCCCGGCGGGGGCCTACGTCGTCGGGTTGAAGGAACTCCCGGACACTCCGGCGACGCTGCGCCACCGGCACATCTTCTTCGGACACGCCTACAAGGGCCAGGCCGGAGCCCGCGAGCTGCTCGACCGGTTCGTCGCCGGCGGCGGTGCGCTGCTCGATCTGGAGTACCTGGTGGACGACGCCGGCCGCCGCCTGGCCGCCTTCGGCTACTGGGCCGGCTACGTGGGCGCGGCCCTCGCCGTGCTGCACCTCCGCGGAACGCTGCGGACCCCGCTCCAGCCGACCGACAGGCAGGCCCTCGACGCGGCCCTTGCTGCGCCCGACCCCACCGCAGACGGCGCGCCGCCCCGGGCGATCGTGATCGGCGCACTCGGTCGTTCGGGGCGCGGCGCCTGCGACGCCCTGACCGTCGCCGGGGTGCCGGTGACCCGCTGGGACGTCGCCGAGACCCGCGCACTGGACCGCGCCGCCCTGCTCGCTCACGACCTCCTGGTCAACACCGTGCTCGCCACCGGCCCGGTGCCGCCGTTCCTTCGGCCCTCGGACCTGGATGAGCCCGACCGCCGGCTCAGGCTCGTCTCCGATGTCAGCTGCGACGTCACCTCCGCCCTCAACGTGTTGCCGATCTACGACGAGGTGACCAACTGGGCGGCGCCCGTGCGCCGGCTGCGCGAGTCCGCCGCGCCGCTGGACCTGATCGCCATCGACAACCTGCCGTCCCTGCTGCCACGGGAGGCGAGCGTCGATTTCTCCGCCGAACTGGCCGGGCACCTGGCCGCCCTGGGTGGGCCCACCGTGGTCTGGGGCCGGTGCCTGGCCAGGTTCGAGGCCGCCGTGGCCGGTCTCGTCGTGGGGGGCTCCGTCAGGGGTGCGTCCCCGGGCCCGGGGTGAGCGTGCCGGGGGCTTCGGCGAGCATCCGGGCCGCTCGAGTGGCGGCGATCGACACGATGGCGATGGTGAGCAGGGCGCCGAGGATGAGCGCCGCGGGCTCGCCGTCGGCGAGCAGACGTGATTGCGCGCCGAGGGTGGCCGCGGCGACGGGCACGCCGAGTTGCGCCGCGGCCAGGGCGCCGAACGGCACCGGCTGGCCGGTCACCCGGGGCGCCAGGTGGGTGAGGGCGGCGCCCAGGCCGAGGGCCGCCCCGAGGCCGATCAGCGCGGGTCGCTGGGCGAGCGCCGCCAGGTCGAGCGAGGTGCCGAGCCAGATGAAGAACACAGGGCCGAAGAAGCCCTCGGTGACGGCGAACAGCTGGCGGGCCAGCCGGCGCGGTTCCCCGACGGCGGCGACGGCCAGGCCGAAGCTGAACCCGGCCAGCATGATCGACACCCGGCTGGTCTGAGCGATCGCGGCCAGGCCGAACAGGAGCGCCAGGTTGATCCGCAGTTCGAGGGCGAACTTGCGGTGTTCGGACAGGTGGTGCAGCTTCCTGCGCCAACCGCGCCGCTCCACCTGGCGCAGGACGGCGAAGAGGGCCAAGGCGCAGGCGATCACCACGACGGCGCCGAGGGCCGCCGTTGCGGCGTTGGCCGGATCGATCGCCAGGGGCAGGGCCACGATGCAGGCGGCATCGGCGACGGCGACCTGGGGGAGCAGCTGCAGGATCGGGGTCCCCTCGAGATGGAGCGCATCGATGATCGGCAGGATCAGCGCCGCCGACGACGAGGACAGCAGGACGGCGTAGAGCGCGGCGTGCCCGGTCCCGAAGCCCCGGGCGATGAGGACGGCGACCGGCACTGAGGCCGCCGCGACCAGGCCCGCGCGGAGCAGGCCGAACGGGAGGGCCGCCCGGAGCTGGTGAGCACCGATGGGAACGTGTGATCCGGCGACGAACATGACCAGCGCGAACCCGACGTTGGCCAGGAATGCGAAGGTCGGCTCCGCGGCGTCCAGGCTGCCCACGCCCATCGGGCCGAGCATGATCCCGACCAGGAGCTCGCCGACGACCACGGGCAGGCCCCAGCGGTGGGAGACCGCCAGCAGGGGTCCGAGGATGCCAGCCAGGCAGACCAGTGCCAGCAGGGCGAAACTCACTCCGGACCCTCCGGGGGCGTGGTCGCCGTGTCGCCGGGGGTGGCCAGGCGACAGGGGATGTCGGTGTTCTCGTTGGTGTGGAAGCTCGCGCAGACCCGGTGGTAGCCGTCGGCGACCTGCAGCGGGCGCCCGGACGTGAGGTCGCCGCGGATCAGCAGGACCGGGGACAACCGCTTCCCCGCCCTGATCTTGTGCAGGTCCGCGGCGACGTGCGGGTTGTCGACCGGCAGCAGCGGCAGCCCGGACGCACGCAGGATGTCTTTGGCCTTCCAGTGCCGGGTCGGTGCCGTGCGCAGCAGGGCAACCAGGGCGGCGACCTCGGCCGGCGCTGCGAGCAGAGCGAGGTAGGCGCCGGCGGCCGGGTAGTCGTGGTCCTCGGGTGCGGTCAACCAGAGGGGATCGGGCATCCGCTCATCCTCCTCCCGCGGCCACGAGCCCGCGACGGCATGCTCAGATCTCCTTGCCCCTCTGCTGCGCGAGCAGCGCCACCGCACACGACGCGATCCGCGAATGGGCCGAGTCGGCGCGGCTGGTCAGCACGATCGGAACCGCCGCCCCGAGTACCACGCCCGCCGCCTGGGCATCGGCAAGGTACTCGAGCTGTTTGGCGAGCATGTTGCCCGCCTCCAGGTTCGGCACCACGAGCACGTCTGCGTCCCCCGCGACCTCGGACTCGATGCCCTTCAGGCGCGCGGCGAGTCTCGACACCGCGTTGTCGAAGGCGAGTGGACCGTCCAGGACCCCGCCGGTGATCTGACCCCGGTCGGCCATCTTGCACAGGGCCGCGGCCTCCATCGACGATCGCAACCTGGGCGTCACCGTCTCCACGGCCGACAGCAGCGCGACCTTCGGCAGCTCGATCCCCAGCGCGTGCGCCAGGTCGATGACGTTCCTCACGATGTCGATCTTGGCCTCGAAGTCCGGCTCGAGGTTCATCGCAGCGTCGGTGATGAGCAGCGGCTTGGAGTACCGCGGCACGTCGAGGACGAAGACATGGCTCATCCGCCGGCCCGTGCGCAGCCCGCTGCCGGCGGCGACGACCTCGCTCATCAGCTCGTCGGTGTGCAGGCTTCCCTTCATCAGCGCCTCGACCTCGCCGCTCCTGGCCAGCGCCACCGCTGACTGCGCGGCGGCATGGCTGTGCGGGACGTCGACGATCACGGTGGCGCCCAGCTCGAGACCGCACTCCTGTGCCACGGCGCGGATCTTCGCCGTCGGGCCCACCAGGATCGGGTCGATCAGTCCGAGCCGGGCCGCGTCCAGTGCCCCCTCCAGCGCCTCGCGGGAGCACGGGTGGACCACGGCCATCCGGATCGGGGTCAGCCCCTGGGCAGCGGCGAGCAGTTGGTCGTAGCGCAGGTTCTTGTCGGCGATGAGCACCTCCGGCAGATCGGTGGCACGGATGCGCAGCTTCTGGGTCGGAGGGATCACCTCGGCCTGCCCGTCGATCACCAGCACGCCGTCCTGATCGACGCAGCGGGTGTCCAGGACGACGCGGTGCCCGGCCAGGTCGATCGCGGCGACCGTCACCGTCACGGTCAGGGTGTCGCCGATGTGCACCGGCGCGAGGAACTTCAGGGTCTGGCCCACGTAGATGGTCCCCGGTCCGGGGAAGCGGGTTCCGAGCAGGGTCGAGATCAACGAGCTGCCGAGCATCCCGTGGGCGATGATCTCGCCGAACCGCGTCGTCCTGGCGTACGCCGCGTCGACGTGCGCGGGGTTGATGTCCCCGGACACCTTGGCGAACAACAGGATGTCCGACGTCGTCAGGGTGCGGGTCAGGGCGGCGCTCGCTCCCAGGCGAAGCTCGTCCAGCGGGTGGTTCTCGATCCACAGGTCTGCGACCGAGGGGGCACCGGCGCTTTCGATCATGTCGTCTCGGATCCTTCCGGGTTCGGGCATACCTGTTCCTCCCCGTGAATCTAGACCGACTGTCGGCCAGGCCGAGTGTTCGGCTCGTTCGGCGGCCGGGGAGGGTCCGTGGAGATCGGCTCCTAGAATCGCCGGGTGGCGTCCTCCAGCGGTGACTCGGTGAGCGACGCGCTGCGGATCCTGCGCCGGGTGTTCGGCTACGACTCCTTCCGCGGGAGCCAGGCACAGATCATCGACCACGTCTGTGGCGGGGGCGACGCGCTGGTCCTGATGCCGACGGGGGGCGGCAAGTCGCTGTGCTACCAGATCCCCGCACTGGTGCGACCCGGCGTCGGTGTGGTCATCTCCCCGCTCATCGCGCTCATGCAGGACCAGGTGGACGCCCTGACCGGGCTGGGGGTGCGAGCGGCGTTCCTCAACTCCACCCTGGACCTCGACGCGCGCCGGGCGGTCGGAGCGGCCTTCGTGGCCGGCGACCTCGATCTGCTCTACCTGGCCCCCGAGGCTCTGCGGGCCGAATCGACCATGAGACTGCTCGACCGCGGCACGATCTCGCTGTTCGCCATCGACGAGGCGCACTGCGTGGCGCAGTGGGGCCACGACTTCCGGCCGGACTACCTGGGGCTGTCCGTGTTGCACGAGCGCTGGCCCGCCGTGCCGCGGATCGCGCTGACCGCCACCGCGACCGCGACCACCCACGCCGAGATCGCCTCCCGGCTCGACCTGGGCGATGCGCGCCACTTCGTGGCCAGCTTCGACCGGCCGAACATCCAGTACCGGATCGAGTCCAAGAACGAGCCCAAGCGGCAGCTGCTCGACCTGTTGCGCACGGAGCACCCCGGCGAGGCCGGCATCGTCTACTGCCTCTCGCGAGCCTCGGTGGACAGGACTGCGGCCTTCCTGGTGGCCAACGGCATCCCTGCTCTGCCGTACCACGCGGGGCTCGACGCGGGCACCCGGGCGAGGCACCAGGGGCGCTTCCTGCGCGAGGACGGCCTGGTCATGGTCGCCACGATCGCGTTCGGCATGGGCATCGACAAGCCGGACGTGCGCTTCGTGGCCCACCTCGACCTGCCCAAGTCGATCGAGGGGTACTACCAGGAGACCGGCCGGGCCGGGCGGGACGGCCTGCCGGCGACCGCCTGGCTGGCCTACGGCCTGCAGGACGTCGTCCAGCAGCGTTCGCTGATCGACGGCTCCGCGGGCGACGCCGCCCGGCACCGGGTTCTCGCGGCCCACCTCGGCGCGATGCTGGCCCTGTGCGAGACCGTGGAGTGCCGCCGCATGCACCTGCTCGCCTACTTCGGGCAGGAGAGTGCGCCGTGCGGCAACTGCGACACGTGCCTGTCGCCGCCGCAGTCGTGGGACGGCACGGTTGCGGCGCAGAAGCTGTTGTCCACGGTGGTCAGGCTTCAGCGCGAGCGCAACCAGCGGTTCGGCGCGGGGCAGTCCATCGACATCCTGCTGGGGAGGAGGACCGACAAGGTCCTGCAGCACCGCCATGAGTCGCTGACGGTCTTCGGGGTCGGTTCCGACCTGCGCGAGGCCGAATGGCGCGCCGTGGTGCGCCAACTCCTGGCCCAGGGCCTGCTCGCCGTCGAGGGCGACCACGGCACGCTCGCCCTCACCGAGGCGAGCGCGTCGGTGCTGGGCGGGCAGCGCCAGGTCATGCTCCGACGCGAGCCGGAGCGGTC
>JBAPWU010000694.1:0-2272 GCA_049283855.1 Kineosporiaceae bacterium | reverse complement strand
GCCGGTGACCACGCGCCAGCCCAGCTCGGCGGTCCGCTCGGCCAGGCCGCCGGTGGTGCGGATGCCGTCCAGCGGATCCAGGTCGGGGTCGGACCACCAGCCGACCACCAGGTAGGTCGCGGCGCCGGCGGCCGGACCGCCGGGCAGGGCGCCGCCCAGGGTGGGGTCGGCGGTGAGATCCTCCAGCGGGTCGTGCACTGCGAACCGGGCATAGCCGGCGTCGTAGGCACCGGTCCAGGTCAGCGAACCGCCGGCGGTTCCGGTCAGCTCACCCTTGGCCAGCACTCGAGCCGCAGGCAGCGGAAGTGGTTGCGAGGCAGGCCCTTTGGCCAGATCGCGGACCACGCCGGAGGCCGCGTCGAGCAGCCAGCCGCGGAGCTGCACGTCGCGGCCGTCGGCCGGCGCGAGCAGCCGGAGCACCGCCCAGGAGTCCGGCAGCGGGTCGAGGTCCAGGCCGCCGCCGGGGTTGCCGCGCGGGTCCTGCAGCCGGCCGCGGAGCAGGCCGTCCGGCAGCGCCCACTGCAGGTGTACCCCAGCCGGGCGGCGGGTCGGCGGCGCGAGCGGTGCGGGTCCGTCGATCACCGCGGTGTCGAACTCGTGACCCGGGGAGAGCGGCCCGGGCAGCTCGATTGCGTCGTCCCCGCCGGGTGGCACGACCAGGGCCTGGACGTCGACCGGCACCAGCACCCGGGACTCGCGCAGCAGCTCCGGGTCCCAGCTGTCGACGGTGGCGACCTGGATGTCACCGCGGGTCAGCACGCTGAACCGTTGTGACGTCTGGGCCCGAAGGACCAGGTCGGGGTCGTAGCGGGCCATCAGGTGCCTCCCTCGAACCGGTGCAGCAGCTGGGCGACACTGACCTTCGGCGAGAACAGCGCATCGGCCTGGATCGGTTCCTGCCCGGCCAGGGTCCGGTCACCGAACACGGCGCGGAACGGGAACTGCAGCATCTGCAGGGCGAACTCGGCGGCGTCCAGGGTGCCCAGGGTCGGGTCGGCCGCGGTCATCCGGCCGGCCAACGCCTGCAGGTGCATCACCCCGGGCACGTCGGGCCGGAACGGGACGTCGACCGATACCGGCGGTTCGATCCGCCGGCCGTCGGCCTTGTTCCGCAGGAAGACTTCGGCCTGCACGGCGCCGACCGGCTGCATCGCCTGCACCGCAACGGAAACCACGTTCGGCACCGGGTCGAGCAGCTCCAGCCCGGTTCCGGCACCGACCCAGGCGATGGTCGCGCCGACGCTCTCCACCGGCACGTCGACGAAGGCGTCCTCGCCGTGAGTGGCGGTGGTGGTGCGCAGCACCGTGCGCGACAGCGGGTCGTGGAACCGGACGCCGGCCGCCACGTCGATCGGCCGGATCCGGTCCAGGGTGAGCCGGACTGTGCCGGCCAGCTGCATCCCCTGTTCCTCGACCCCGAACTGGATACCAGCGCGCGGTTCTTCGAGGTGGACCACCGACGGGACGCCGTCGAACAGCACCAGCAGAACTGCGGGCGCCAGCCGCTCCATCCGCAGCAGCCCCAGCCGGCGCAGCGGCTCGTCGTGCTCGTCGCCCACCTCGTCGTCCGGGACGGGCGGGTTCTGCGCCAGGTTGTCCACGCCGTAGCCGCGCACGTGCAGGGCCGGCCAGCCGGAAACCAGTCGGGAGCGCAGGACGAAGCCGGAGATCGTTCCTGCCGGGCCGGTCGGCACCGCGCCACCGGGCTCCACGCCCGGCAGCCGGACCAGCCGCTCGGCCTCGTCGATCTCGTCGCGGACGACGCCGTGCAGCTGGGTCAGCGCGGCCCGGTCGGCGGTGGTCACGGTGCCGACCGACAGGGCGCCCTGGACCAGCGCGTCGGTCCAGTCCCGGTCGAGGTAGAAGAACCGGATCGACTCGGCGGGCAGCAACGAGGCGTCCGCGACCAGGTGCCCGAACGGCACCGCGGCGAGCAGCCGCAGCCGGCCGAGCCACAGCCGCAGGTCGCGTGGCACCGCCCGGGGTCCGGGGTCCGGGGCGTCCTCGCCGATCACCCGGACGATCGAGGAGGACAGCAGGCCGACCGCCTCAGACATCAGGATCGCCACGAACTCGGCGGACCGGACCGCAAGGTACCCGCTCATCACCGATCACCCCCGCGGCGCTCGGCCTGCCGGGAGGCGATCAAGGCGTCCAGGGCGTCCGGCTCGCTGACTGCCGTCCGGGTCCGCCACCGACCGGTTGGGGCCCTGCGGACCTCCGCGTCCGCGGCGACCGCGGCGACGGCGTCCTCCAACCGGGCCCGCAGCAC
>JBAPWU010000693.1:0-20604 GCA_049283855.1 Kineosporiaceae bacterium | reverse complement strand
GTGATCCGACGGCGCATGCCGAGGTGGTGGCCTTGCGCGCGGCGGCCGCGGTCCTCGGCTCGTGGCGGCTGACCGGCTGCACCCTGGTGGTCACCCTGGAGCCGTGCACGATGTGCGCCGGAGCGCTGGTGCTGGCCCGGGTCTCGCGCCTGGTCTTCGGCGCCTGGGACGCGAAGGCGGGCGCGGCCGGCTCGGTGCGTGACGTCGTCCGGGACGCCCGCCTGAACCACCGGATCGAGGTGCTGGCCGGCGTGCGGGAGGAGCAGGCGTCCACTCTCCTGCGCACCTTCTTCCGCCCGTAGGCCCTCTGCTCCTGCTCCGCAGGTGAACATGCGCTCCGATGACGACGCCATCCGACGGACATCGGCGGATCGTGAGCCTGGTCTGCCGATTGGGAGCCGCGGGCCGGGAGCCGGTATTCTCCTCGGCGGTGGCGTGTCCGAGCGGCCAAAGGAGCACGCCTCGAAAGCGTGTAGAGGGGTAACTCTCTCGTGGGTTCAAATCCCACCGCCACCGCGCTGACCTGCGACGATACCCGCTTCCTTGATCCAACAAGGGGCGGGTCTCGTCGTTCCTGGTCTCAGTTGTCGTCTCAGTTCCACCCCCGACCGGCACCAGGCCGTCGTCCATCACCGTCCGTCGACGTCCACGGTCGTCCAGAATCGCGGCGGGACCGGCAAGGAGCACGCTTTCGGATCTGTGCTCCTTGCCGTCCAGTCGAGTTCGCTGGCGTCCATCCTCGCTCGCGGTGCGCGGAGGGCTCAGGACCACGCGGCACGAGCGGACAGTGGTCGCGCTGCTCGCAGCCATTCGGGGGCTTACGGGTCGGGAGGGTTAGGGTCGCCTGGTGTCGGAGTGGCGGTCCCGGCGTTACGTTCGGGTTGGCGGGTTGGTAGCCATCGGGTTCCTCGACGAGGAGCATTCGCCAGTGGGAAGGCCCCGACCCCGGCGCTGAACCACCTGCTGGTGAAGAACTACTCGTCCTCGTAGACAGCCACGACGGCTTGGGGAGTGTCGAAGTAGCCACCGGCCTGACTGTTCATCGCGTGCCGGACGAGGACGGCAGCTACGGGTGGTATTCGGACTCGCCGCCTACGGCCACCTACGCCCGGGGTGACTATGTGCTCTCGATCCCGGTCGCGGGACTGTGGGGCGGAAGCCTCGCGGAGTCGACCGTCGATGGCTGGGTGTGCCGGCGGACTTCCCATGGCGTCGAACTGATCGGGCCATTGGGTGACATCGTCGAGGTCACCGACGGGGAAGAGTGGGCCGGATTTTGTGGCGCGTTGTCGTTCCAGGACCCCATTCCACCGAAGACCCAACCCTGAACCACGGCCGCGGCGAGTTGGCGGCACTGCAGGGTGGCCTCGCTCGGGAGAATGTCCTGGTGATACGGGGCAGTGGGCGATGGATCGTCCAGCATCGCTGCTGCCGTCACGAACCACGACGCCCAGCTGCTCAGGTCGTCCACCCTCTCGGCGAACGCCCGAATGCCGTCCAGCGCGTTCCGGAGCTGGTCCGATGCCTCGGTCATCCCCACCCGTGGTGGTTCGCGGCCATCGCCTGGCAACTGGTTCGCCACGAGGGACCAGATGCGCGAGTCCTGGCCGCTGGGGACCTGGGGCGTCCACCCGATCACCCACATCGCCGGTGTGGTCTTGCCCGTGGCCAGTAGCGCCCACGTTCCGGAGTTGGAGAACGCCGACGCGACATGCCTCGGAAGTGGGCCACCGATAGGGAGATCGGTGACCAATGACAGGTCTGTGACGCCACGCGAGGCGAGGGCCGTCAGCCACTGTCTGGGACCCGTTGCGGTCGAGGCGCGCTTGAGGAACCCCCTCGCGAGGGCAGTTCCGCGGTGAACGAGCCAACGAAGTGAAAGGTCGAGTTACCGCTCAACAACTCCGGGGCGGGGCCCTCGGCGCCGTCCCGCAGCCAGCGACCTCCGTGCGCGGCGAGGGCGGCGAGCAGCGCGAGTTGTCCGTTCACGGAGCCGATCGTAGGAGTGCCGTCACCCGGCGCCCGGAGCGGCGCGGCAGGCGAAGGCAATTGCTCCTGGACATAGTCTATTGTGTCCGACACAATGGGTGGGTGGAGTATGTGGGTTCTCCTGGACTGCTGGTGCTCGCAAGCATCGGGTGTCTCGGGTGCAGGTACGCCACGTGGTTGAGCAGGCAGGGGGAGCGTTTGTCCGTCCTGCGGCTCCGCCGGAGCGTCCCGATGAGGCGGTGCTGTTCCTCGGTGACGACGCTGACGGGGTCGCGGTGGAGGTGGTGGGTGTGGAACTGGCCGACGGCAGGCTGCGGGTGATCCACGCGATGGTGATGCGGGATAGCTACCGAGAGCTCTATCTGGAGGCGAGGACATGGCGGACGTGAAGGGCGCCGGGCGGGTACCGACGCGACGTACCCGGGCAGGCAACGTGTTGGACGCCGCCGGTGAGCAGCGTCTGGCCGCCGAGGCCGAGGCTGGGTTCGACCCCGCCGCGCTGGTTCCTCGCCCGGTGGGGCGGCCGTCGCTGTCGGGGCGTAGCGGGCATTCGAACCGGGTCGACCTGCGGGTGGACGACGACACCTTCCAGGCCATCCAGCGCCTGGCCGAACGAGACAACCGCAAGGTCAGCGACATCGTCCGCGACGCCATCCGCCGCCACCTCGAAGCCAGCTGACCGCACGCTCCCTGGCATCAACCAGCACGGGCGCCCAGTCTCAGTTGTGGTCTCATTCATGCTCGTCCGGGACCGTCCAGGCATGTGTGGTCCAGGGGAAACACGCAGGTCAGGACGGGTGTGCACGGTCGCGGACACTGTGGTGCAGATCTCGAAAGCGTGTAGAGGGGTAACTCTCTCGTGGGTTCAAATCCCACCGCCACCGCGCTGACCTGCGACGATACCCGCTTCCTTGATCCAACAGGAGGCGGGTTTCGTCGTCTGTGGTCTCAGTTGTGGTCTCAGTTCCACCTCTGCCGGCGGGCGTCGGTCGTCCACACCCGTTCGCCGTCGTCCACCGACGTCCAGAACTCCGGCAGGAACGGCAAGGAGCACGCTTTCAATCTGTGCTCCATGGCGTGCGCGACTGTTCGGCGAGGTCCACGCAGGTGCAGGCGAGTCGAAGCACCGGGACGGCGTTCTGGTCAGTGTTGGCTGCCCGGCGCTGCGCCCGACCGGTACATCTCGCCCGGGGGCTGCTGCGGTGGGGATCAGTGTGTTGCCCACAGAGATCCAACCAACCTCCTAGCACCGCGTCACAATCGCTGTATGTCGACCGCGGGTGACGAACGAGAGCAACGGCAACTGGCCCTGATGCGAGAGCGCGTCTCCGGGCTCAGAGGTGGAGCCCTTCACCTGGGTACCGGTATAGCTGACCTCGAGGCCCTTCTCAGCGTGACCACGCAACCGCCGGACTGGAAAGACCGCTTCATCTACGCCTGGAGCGTTCTGGAGATCGCCTACGCGGTGGCACTTGACCGACGTCAACCCATCCCTACCGCACTCACCGATCCTGACATCGCCGACGCCCTCAACGACCTCGACGCCCTCATCGACGAGGCAGCAGGGCCTGCGAGCTGAGATGCCGGCGCGACCGTGGTCATCGTTGCGGCCGTGGTATTGGTCCTGCTGCTATGGAAGTAGGGTGTGCCGGCTCGGGCGGCCTACTTCTGGTCCGGTGTCGGTACCTGGTCGTAGGCTGGCGGTCAGTCGTTGAAAGGAGGTGCGCGTGCCGAAAGACATCCTCGGTCGGCCGGTGGTCACCGCTGCACAGATGGACGAGATGACCCCGCAGGAGCGTCAGGACGTGTTCCGTTCCCGGACCGTGTGGGACCTGTCCGAGCTGCCCGCCGACTACGTCGCCAAGCTTCGCGCGACCGCGGAACGCCACCTCGCCGCCCGTGAAGGCGAACCTGGGACGGGGCAGGCCGGCTCGCTGGCCTCGTGAACTCGGCGCCCCGTTACGTCCGGCCGAGTCGCCAGTTCTACGCCGACCTGCACCGCCAGCTGGGCGCCGACCGTGGCCCCGCAGGGGAGCCGTCCCGGGTCGACTTCGAACTCCACGACCTAGTCATGATCCTCGCTACGTTCGCCAACGACTGGGACGACCTGCCCCGGTCGATCCCGGGCCGCGACGACTACCGGGTCCTGGTCGAAGGCGGTGTCCTGGTCCGCTCCTACGCCGTATATGCAGCCCTGGCCCGAGACGGCGTCATCGAGTTGCTGTCCCTGGAAATCGACACCACCTGGCCCAACGACGACCCCGACCGGGACAGCACCGACGACGACTGACGAACCTGCCGGCCGCGCCTCAGGCGAGAGGGGTCCAGTCTCAGTTGTGGTCTCATTCGTGCCCGTCCAGCGACGTCCAGAGGCGTGTGGCTCGGGGCAAACGTGCTGGTGGGGACGGGTGTGGACGTGTCCGGATGTCGTGGTGCAGATCTCGAAAGCGTGTAGAGGGGTAACTCTCTCGTGGGTTCAAATCCCACCGCCACCGCGCTGACCTGCGATGGGCCCAATGTCGTCGAGGCGTTGCCGGTCGCGGTAGGTCACCGGGCAACTGCCTCGGTCTCGACGCGGCCGCGGACGTCTGGTCTCAGGTCGGGTGCGGGAACCAGGTCGACCCGGACGCCGCCCAGGACGGACTCCAGTGGGTGATCAGTGTCTTGGCCATGTGCGGTTTTCGACCGTCGTTCAACGGCATACAGTCGGGACGTGGGTGCGGGTACGGGTGGTCTTCGGGCGCGGGTGGAGGAATGCCTGTGGCCGCTGGTCGAGACCTTCCTCGGTTCGCACGACGTGGCAGGTCTGGCCGTTGCGGTGGTGTGCGATGGGGAGGTCGTCTCACGTGGCTTTGGCGTCCGTGACGTCGGCACCGGTGCGCCGGTCACACCCGAGACGATGTTCCACCTGGCGTCGGTGTCCAAGCCGATCGTCGCGACCGCGGTCGTGTCGCTGGCCAGCGCCCGGGACGCCGACGGGCCGACGTTCGATCTGGATGCTCCCATCGTCGCATGGGTGCCTGAGTTCACGCTGGCCGACGGTCGGGCAGGGGAGGTCACAGCCCGGGGTCTCCTGAGCCATTCGAGCGGTCTCCCGGACGTCTCGGACTACGGCTGGCACGACCCACAGTTGGGCGACGCTGCGCTGAGCGAGTTCGCTCGCAGCCTGTCGGGCTGGCGGCTGCAGGCAGAGCCCGGCTCGACGTTCTCCTACTCCAATGCCGGGTTCGAGCTTCTCGGGCTGCTGCTGTCCAGGGCCGCCGGCACGACGTTCGAGAGCGCCGTCCGGCAGCAGGTCCTGATCCCGCTCGGGATGCGGAACAGCACCTTCCTGCGCGCCGAGGTGCCCGCACACCTGGCTGCCTCACCGCATGTGGGAATGCCGCTGACGGTGCCTGAGGGGGCCTATCCCTACACCAGGCGCCACGCCCCCAGCTCGACCCTGCACTCCAACCTGGTCGAGCTGTGTCGGTGGATGGAGGCCCACCTCGAGCCGACCGAGACGATTGTTGGGGTTTCCGACGGGCAGCCGGCGCGGCTGGACCCCGGGCTGCTCGACCTGATGTGGCGGCCGGTGGTGTCGGTGGCTCACCCCCCGTGGGAGGAGGAGGCAGCGCTCGGCTGGTGCGTGGGCAGCTACCGCGGGAATCGGACGCTGAGCCACAGCGGCGCGGATCCTGGGTTCGGTTCGAGGCTCGTGCTGGTTCCCGAGCATCGGACCGGGGTGGTTGTGCTGGCCAACTCCAACACCGTCCCCACCTCCCTCATCGCCGCGGCAGCGCTCGACATCGCCCTCGCCGATCCCGCCCTCCCGGTGAACTCCGGTGTGACGCCCGAGGAGTGGGGAGAGGGGGTGGCAGCCCTGCGCGCGGTGCTGCCTCCGGTCGTGGGCCCCGTCGCCGAGACGTTGACCACGTCAGGTCCGGACGCCGCGACGGCCGCCTTCCAGCGACTGTCCGCGACCGAGCCGGCCGAGTTCGACCTCGACGACGAGGAGTTCGTCAAGGCCGTGTGGGGAGCGATCGAGCTGCACCGCACGAGCCTGGTCTGGCCCCTCCTGCGCGTATGGACCGCGGTGCGTCCGGACTCGTCCGCTGCGTGGACGATGACCGGCTGGGCCCACCAGGTCGACGGGCGTCTCGACCTGGCGAGGAGCGGCCTCCGACGCGCCCTCGACCTCGACCCCGAGAACGACGAGGCCGCTCTGATCATGAGCAACCTCCCGTCGGCATGACGCGGTGAGGTGCACGGCAGGCGCGGGGATTCGCGTCACCCGGCGGTAGTCTGCGCAGTATGACCGACGACTTCGAATCCGCTGTCGCGGCGGTGCCCACTTTGACCAAAGACCCCGGCACGGAGGTCAAGCTCGCGCTCTACGCCCTCTACAAGCAGGCGACCGTCGGAGACGTCTCGGGGAAGCGCCCCCGCTTCACCGACCCGGTAGGCCGGGCCAAGTACGACGCGTGGGCCGCGCTGGCGGGCACGTCCGCTGAGGAGGCCCGGGCCGACTACGTCGCCAAGGTCGCCGAGCTCCAGGCCGCCCAGTAGCGGGGCAAGCGCGAGACGGCGTGAACCCGCCCAGCGCGGCATCCCAGCACGATCACGGGGGCTCATGGTCGGCCAGGTATGAGCGCGCGACCGCCTCGGGGGCCTTCGTGAGCCACGCATCGACGATCAGTTGGCGCAGATCCGCCTCCAACACCACGCCCAGATCGACAAGGACCGCCGGGTAGTTGTCGAAATGCGAAATCGTGAACACCCCGGTGATGCCGGCGCCGAGCAGACCCTCCTTGTCGTGCAGGTCTTCCGTGGCGATGCCGAGGATGGGACCACCCGGCACCTGGTTCTCACCGAATCGCTTGATGTCGGCCTTGCTGAACGGTCGCTCCCATACGAACCCGTGTCCCTCGACGAGCCAGTGCCGGTGATGCCACTTCTCGCCGATGGTCACGCCAGGCAGCGCCCTCGCCATACGGTCGACGTCGTCGTAGTCCATGGGGTCAATTCCACCACCTTCGGTAGGGCACAGCCCCGTGCGCTTTCGTCGGCGGACGCGGGCCTCGGCGTGGTGACGACCAGACGCCGCGACCTGTTGTCGCCCGCGACCGGCTCCGTCACTGTTGCTGGCATGACGAGCGCAACGTTGTGGTGATCGGCGGAGGCGCCACCCGGTCTTGCCGACCGGTGGGCGCGCTACGTGCTGCACTGCCCGTACTGCCACGGCTGGGAGGCGCGCGACCAGAAGCTCGGCGTCGTGTGGAACGGCTCCGGACACGGTCCGGTACGCCCAGACCATCAGGCAGTAGACCCACGACGTCGTCCTGTTCGCCCCAGTCGACACACTGACGCCTGCACAGCGCTCCGAGGTGAGGAGACCAGTGCCGTGGGACGCGTCTGCTCACGGTCAATGGCTCAGGCCAACAGTCGGGCGGTGAGGAGGGCCGTGATGGTCCACTGCAGGGTGTCGGGGTTCGTGCGGACCGGCGCGACGGGCAGCAGTTCGAGTTGCACCAGCTTGTCCCCGCGCAGCGCCCAGCCGACATAGGCGCCGGCCAGCGGGCCCTCGGGGACGCTGTTCACGAAGGCCACCCCGTTCGAGAACTCCCAGCGCATCGACCCGTGCGCGGTGTCGGTGAAGGTGGACTGCTGCTGAAGAGCGTCGAAGGTCGCCGCGTCAGCCGCCACGTCGCGCACGACGGTCTCGCGCAGGGAGTAGTCGGTGCCACCCAAGACGCCGGTCCAGGTCTGCACCTGACCCTGGCCAGTCACCCTGCGCTCCTTGACCCGGGCCGGTGCTGAGGCCGGCAGGGTCAGTGAGACCCTGGTCGCCGTCGCCGTCGCCGCACGCTCCACCCTCCAGGCCCCGATCGGAGTGAGATCGCTGAGGCTGAGCAGCCCTGCGTCCGAGTGGGACACCGAAAGCCCTTGCGACGGAGGGGTTGACGGGGTGGTCGGCTGGTCTGCTGCCCAGGTCTCGGTCAGAGCCCGCGCGGCAGCGACTTCGGCCTCGGTGGGCGCCCGGTACTGGGCAGCCATCCGGTGGGCTTCGTCGGTCGGCTCGGGCATCGTAGGAGTCTCGCCCGTCGCCCGTGAGACTGCTTTGGCGAGAACCCCCAGGGCCCAGGGGGTCTGGCCGGGCAGCGCAATCGCCCCGTTGCCCGGCAGCACCTCCAGCGCGATCCACGTATGCCCGCTGACCGCGTAGGCATGGACTCGGGAGAGCGCCTCCTTGTCGCTGCCGACGGACAGCGTCGTGACCAGGGCAATCTCGTTGGCTGCCAGCACCTGGCCGCCGCCATTGACTCCGCTGCGGCAGCCGACCGTCTGCGCCAGCTGGTTCCGCATCGCCCGCATGCCTTCGTCGTCCAGGCGGACGAGCGTCTCGCGGACGGCCCATGGGGCATCCTCCGGCGTGCGCCCCCGCAGCACTTGGAACGACCCGGTGCCGAACCGGGTCAGAGCGACCCCGGAGCCCTGGGTCGCATCCTGACAGCCCGGTTGGTACGCGGCCGTCACTGTCCCGACGTCATGGGCGGAGGTGCCGAGCGCCCAGTCCCCCGCCCCGAGATCGACCGGATGCAGCAGGCCGAATACCGCTGGCGGCCGTGTCGTCCCGGCCGGCTCCGTCGCGTCACCGCCCGAGCGGGCGAGGTTGAGCCCGCCGACAACACCGAGGACGGCGCAGGCGGCCGCGGTCACGGCCAGCAGCCGGCGCAGCCGGCGGGCCCGGCGCATCCTGTCGACGCGGTGCCCCAGGTCGGGCATGTCGGGCCGCGTCGGCACAGCGTCCGGCGCATCGCGAAGCCGGGCGAGCAGCGCCCCCCACTGCTCGTCGAAGGGGGATCCCGGTGGGGTGGACACGGTCATGACTCCTTCCCATCGACCAGGGGGCCGAGCGCGGTTCGGGCACGCAGCAACCGTGACTTCACAGCGCTGACGGACAGACTGAGAGTGCGCGCGATGTCCTCCACCCGCTGCCCCTCGTAGTAATGCAGGACAACGACGGCGCGCTGGCCAGGTGGCAGCCTGGCCAGCGCCGTGGCCACCAGCACAGCCTCGACGGACGGCGGCGGGCAAGGTTGCGGGCGACCCAGTCTGCGGAGGGCCCCCTTCGCGGCTTGGCGGCGCCGCCACCCGCTGATCGCGATGCGGTAGGTGACCGTGCTCAGCCACGCGACGGGGTCGTCGACCTCGACGCTCAACCGGTCCCAGCGCACCCAGGCTCGGGCGAACGCCTCCTGGACGCAGTCGCGCGCCTCCTCGACGTCGCCGGTCACCAGGTACGCCTGGGCCACGAGTCGGCGGAGATTGTCTCTGTACACCACGTCGAAGTCGCGACCTGCAGACGACAAGACCACATGCCTCCGAGGCGCCTCCTCGGGAAGCGCAGGCTCACCTGCGGTCGGATGAGGCTGGCGATTCATCCGTCCTCATCCACGGACGATCCATTCTGCAGGTTCCACACCCATCCGGACGCGCCAGCCCGCCGGAAGGTCGCAGGAGATCCCGCACGGATTCTGCGAGCCAGAAGGCAGGGATCTGCTTCGAACGTGGCGGGCATCGCGGCCGCAGCCGGGAGTCAGCCGGTCGAAGCGGCTCGCAGTGCCTGTCGCGCGTGGTACCAGATGGTGGCGTAGACGACCAACGCGCTGATCCAGCCCAAGGTCATCGACGTCAGCGCTGAGTCCGGCTGACGGCTGGTGACGAACCAGACTCCCGACGCCGCCGATATGCCGACGAGGACGAGGCCCGCAACGGTCAGCGCCCCGACGGCCCGGGCTCCTCCTCCCCGCACAGAACGCGCGACGAGGTTGAGGGCCTCCAGGAGGACCGCGGTGCCGACCGTCGCATGGCCCAGCTCCAGGGCATGCCGGCCGAGGAAGCTCCAGGCGGTTCCCGCCGAGACGTTCCGGGGGAAATCGTCACCGAAGCCGGCCAAGAGGGCGACCAGGAGCAGTTCGAGGACGAGCCGGCGGCTGGTGTTGCGACGGGCGGTGACGGGCATGCGTCTCTCCCCATGAGGATTGCGACTTCAGGTTGCGTTACGTTGGAGTAAGCCTGTCGCTCAACCCACAGTGCAACTCAGGGTTGCGTTATGAAATCGGCCAGCCAGCGCCAGCATCCAGTGGGTCGCGGCGCCAAGGTGCGCCGGGCCGTCCTGGCTGCCACCGTGGCTGAGTTGGTCGACGTCGGATACGCCGCCTTGACGATCGACAACGTGGCTCAGCGAGCCGGGGTCCACAAGACGACCGTCTATCGCCGGTGGTACGACCGCCACCAACTCGTCACCGACGCCGTCCTCGACCTGTCCGCAGACTCCCTCGACATACCGGCGACAGGCGACATCGACGTCGACCTTCAGGCGTTCGTCCGGTCGTTGGCGCACTGGCTGTCCGGGCCGGTGGGCCAGTCCGCCCTGGCGATCCTCATGTCCGACGCGGCACGCCTGCCAGAGATCTCCGCCGCCAGGAAGCGCTTCTTCCGGGACCGCATGCAGCGCGCCAAACCGGTCATCGACGCCGCGATCGACCGTGGCCAGCTCCCCTCCGGCACCGACTCCGACGCTCTGATCAAGACCCTCATCGCCCCCATCTATCTGCGGCTGCTGGTCACAGACGAGCCCGTGACAGCTGCTGACGCCGATCGAGCGACCCGGATCGCCCTCGGGGCAGCCCGCGCCGGGCTACTGATGGCCCCTGATGACACCCGTCCCGGTCGCACGCCAGGGGACGGGAAGGACGCCCGGGATGCCGCGTCGTTCCGATAGAGCTCTCACTCTCGAGACGGGCATCTACGATGCCGACATGGCTGATCCACCGGAAGACACACCGGTCGACGTGTGGCAGATCGACGAGGAGGACCCGTTCGGTGCGCGCGCCGCGCGCCACCTTCGGGACGATCCCGTGGTCTGGCTCACCACGGTCAGCCCGACGGGCGCCCCGTCCCCGAATCCGGTCTGGTTCCTGTGGGACGCAGCGGCCACGATCCGGGTCTTCAGCCTCCCGGACGCCGCCCGGGTGCGGCATCTGCGCTCGAACCACAACGTGACGCTGAACTTCGCAGGCGACGGCCGCGGCGGCGACATCGTGGTCCTGTCAGGGACTGCTGCCCTGCGGCCCCACGAACCGCCGGCCGACAGCGTTCCGGAGTACACGGCCAAGTACGCCGGACACATCGCCCGCATCGGGCTGACCCCGAGGACGTTCGCCGAGCGCTACAGCCTGCCGATCACGATCACCCTCACCCGTCTTCGGGGGCACTGACCCCCTCGGTGATCAGGTCGCGGACGGCGGCGGACCCGGAGTCAGGTCGTCCCGTCCGAGCGCGAATCGCCGACGCTCGGTCGCGGAGGTGGCTCCCCAACGCGCCGCGGCCGGTGACTGATCTCCATGGACCTGACTCACCCGACGGGACGGGTGGCACGGTCCTGGGCGTCGCCGCCGTCCGGGTGCCGCGGCGCGAGCCGCCGGGTGGTGTGCTCATGGTCGATCCAGGCCTCCAGGGCCGGGGCCGGTAGCGGGCGGGACAGGTAGTAGCCCTGGGCCTGGTCACAGCCGTAGCGCTTGAGTTCGGTGTAGGCGACGTGGTCCTCGACGCCTTCGGCGACCATACGCAGGCCGAGACTGTGGGCCAGGGCGATGGCGGAGGCGACTAGGGCCGCCGCTCGGGCGTCGTCGGCGATCGGGAAGACGAAGGATCGGTCGAGCTTGAGCTCGTCGATCGGAAGGTCGCGCAGATAGGCCAGGCTGCTGAAGCCGGTGCCGAAGTCGTCGACGGCGATCTGGATGCCCTGGTCACGGAGCCTGGCCAGGATGGCCCGGGCCCGGTCCCGGTCGGTCATCAGGAACTCCTCGGTGATCTCCAACTGGAGCACGGCTGACGGCAGCCCCCTCGCCCTGAGCAGGGCGGCGATCCGGTCGGGAAGGCTGCCATCGACCAGGGAGCTGGCGGAGAGGTTGACCGCGACCGTCAGGGGCTGCCCGGACGCGCTCCACGCGGCGGCCTGGTCGAGGGCCTGGTCGAGGACGACGTGGGTCATCGCCGGCATCAGCCCGGAGTCCTCGACCAGTTGGAGGAAGGCGTCGGGATAGAGCAGGCCTCGCGCCGGATGGTCCCAGCGTACGAGCGCCTCGACGCCGCACACCCGGCCGTCGGTCAGGCTGATCTTCGGCTGGAAATGCAGGATGAACTGGTCGGTGCTCAGCGCGACGCGCAGTTCCTGGAGGGTGCGCAACCGGGCGTCGCCGTGGGTGTCGTCGCTGGTGGTGTAGACGCACCGACCGCCTCGTGTCGACTTGGCCCTGTACATCGCGATGTCGGCGCGACGCAGCAGCAGGCTCAGATCGCGCCCGTGCTCGGGGAACATGGCGATGCCGATGCTTGCGTCGGTGTATAGCGCGATGCCCTCGATACCGATCGGGGCGGCGAGCGCGGCCCGCAGCTTGTCGGCCACGACTGCGGCCTGGTCCTGGTCGGTGTCGCTGAGCAGGATCGCGAACTCGTCACCGCCCAGGCGCGCCAGCATGTCGTCCGGGCGCAACTGCTCGAGCAGCAGCCTGCCGACCCGGACCAGGAGCTGGTCTCCGGCCTGGTGGCCCAGGCTGTCGTTGACCTCCTTGAACCTGTCCAGATCCAGCAGCAGCAGGGCTTGGGCCTGTGCCTGGGCCGAGGCGAGCAGCCTGGGCACCTCGACGTAGAACGCCCGGCGGTTCGGCAAGCCGGTCAGGTCGTCGGTGGCGGCCTGGCGACGCACGTCAGCGAACCGCACCAGCTGGCGGAAGACGAGTTGCGTCCTGCCCGCCGCAGCCGCCAACGTGAGTCCGGCGAGGAGGACGGCGACCAAGGAGAGCCGGGCGCGGGCTCCGTAGATCAACACAATCGCCGCCGCTGCGGTCGCCACCGCAGGCACCGCCAGCGCAAAGGCGCCGGTCGCCCGCGGCGTCTCCTCGCGCTGGCCCTGGCCTCGAGGCGCCTTCGCCTGGTGTACCCACACCGCCAGCATGGCCAGCCCCAAGGGCCAGCCGGCATCCAACGGTGTCCCGATCTGGTAGGCGTCGGCGGCCAGACGCAAGGCATAGACCACGTCGCTCGCAGCGAAGACCAACAGCCCGCCGGCCAGCCAGACCCATTCCCGGCCGCCACCCGAGCCCACCCGCAGGACAGCCATCCCGGTCACCGCGGCGACCAGCAGCAGATCGCCCATCGGGTAGGCAAGCGAGATCACTCCGGCCAGCGACACGGAGCCGTGCAGCGCCGGCGTCAGCACAGGTTCGAGCAGCACTGCCAGCACCGCGGCCGCGCCCAGCGATCCCACCGCGCTGTCCAGCCACACAGAGGTGGCCACCCCGCGTCGCGTCCGGTGAATCTGGAAGATCAGAGCACCGATCATCACCGGGCAGAAGGCGAGATAGCCCGCATCCGCCCAGGACGGGAACGACACCGATCCGTCCTGCGACGCCACCGCGATGTAGTAACTGTTCGCCGCGGCATACGCCGAGGCCGCCACCGCCACCCCCGTCAGCGGCCACCGCTCACGACGACCCGTCGCCCGCGCGAACCCCACCCAGCAGCAGGCGGCGGGCACCCACTGCGTCAGCATGCCCAACGCGCCGTCGACCACCACGTCGAACCCGGTCCCGTGCCTGACCAGCCCCAGGATGTAGCAGGCCAGCAGCAGCCACATCACGGCTCCGGCAACCGCTTCCAGGTCACCGGTCGCCCGGGTGACCCGGAAGCGACCCACCGCCCGCAACACCGAGTGCATAGGGTGCCTCTCGCCGTCCGGTATCCGCCACGCCTGGTATCGGCAGGCTGAGCGGAGGACTCTATCCGCCGGACGGCGCACTCCTGCGGCCGCCGGGCCTATTCGGGCTGCCTCCGGGTGCGGTCTGCCTTGGCGTCGCGGCCCGACATGTCCGCATAGGTCTGGCCGCCGAGGGCCAGCAGGGCCTCGCGCACGACGGTGATCATCTCATCGGGGGTCATGGTGGACGGATTGATCGGGAGCCGGGGCGAGATCCGTATCTGTACCCGGGTCCTGCGTCGCGGTCGGCGCGTGTACCCCGTGGTGATCGCGTACGCCGGCACCTCGGGATGGGCCCGCAGCACCGGAATCAGCACCCGCCCGTGCAACCGGAAGAGCGTGCCGGGATCCGGTGACCGGGTGCCCTCCGGGTAGAGCCCGACCTTCCCGCCGTACCCGAGAGCCGACGAGGCCATCTCGATCGCCCAATCGGTGGCCGCCGGATCGCCGCGACGCAACGGGATCTGACCCATCAGGCGGAAGAACGCCGCTGCTCGCGACTCGAACCACTCCACCTTGGCGAACGCGGTGACCCGCCACCAGGCACTCATCACCACGACCACCGGATCGACGGCCGCGACGTGGTTGCCGATCAGGATCCCCGCTCCCCCCGCGACGTTCTCGGCGCCGTCGATGTCGACCTTCCAGCGGGCACGCAGCACGCGCAACGCCGCGATCGTCGTCCAGTAACTGCGAGCGCGGCCGGGTCGTCCGATCCGGATCCCCGGGTAGAGGGCCCTGCCCGCTCGGAGCAGGGCGTCATAGGACGCGTCGTCCGATGTCATGGATCCATCCTCGTCAGTGGCCGCCCCCGGCCGCACCCGATCCGGTCAAGACGCTCACCACTGCCCTAGTCTGATCGGGTGTCGTCGAGTGCGCTCTACCGGGATCTGGGTGAGGCGGCGTGGTCCTGGGTCCTGAGCCACGTGCGGCAGGACGACGGCCCGTGGCTGCCCGAGGTGGTGCCGGACCTCGACCCGGCGATGGGCCCGGGCGAGGATCGCGACTCGCTCTATGCCGGGATCGCGGGCATGGCCCCGGTGGTCGCCGAGATCAGTCGGGCTCGCGCGCTGAGCGAGGTGGAGCGGTCTCTCGCCGACGGGATCGAAGCGCGGCTGTGCGCCCTCGCGCCGGCCCGGACCGAGGCGTCCCTGTACCTGGGCCTGGGCGGGGACGTCACGGCACTGAGGCTGCTGGCCCCCGGCCGCGAACAGCTCGCGCTGCGCCGGCTCACCGAGCTGATCACCCCTGCGGGGTGGAACAGCACCCTGGAGATGGAGCCGGGGTCGGTCGAGCCGGTCACGGATCTGGTCCTGGGCACCGCCGGCGTGGTGCTGGCGGCGGTCTGGGCGGGCGGGGAGCACACCCAGGAGCTGGCGGCGACCGGTGGAGAGGCCATGCTGCGGGTGGCCGAGCCGACCCCGGGGGGCCTGGACTGGGGGATGCTCCCGGGATCGCCGTCCAAGGGGCCGAACTACTCGCACGGCACCGCCGGGGTGGCCACGGCCCTGGCCATCGCCGGGCTGGTCCTGGACCGTGACGACTTCGTGAGTGCCGCGCGGCAGGGTGCCGCCCATCTGCTCGCCATCGGTTCGCTGGACGACGGCGGGTTCATCGTGCCGCACACCCTGCCCTACTCCACCCGCGACGTGGAGCCGGTGACCTATACCTGGTGTCACGGTCCGGCCGGGACGTCGCACCTGTTCGCGGCGCTGGGTCGCGCGGGCGTCGAGGAGGTGGCCGGCCTCGAGGTCGCCCACCTGCGCCAGCGATGCCTGCAGTCGATCCTGGACTCCGGAGTCCCGCAGCGGCTTCGGCCGGGGTTCTGGGACAACGACGGGCGCTGCTGCGGCACCGCCGGGGTCGGGGACGTGCTGCTGGACGCCGCGCAGGACTGCCCCGACCCGGCGCGGGCGGAGACCCTGTTGCGGGCGGCGTGCGTGATGGCTGACGCACTGGCCGAGCGCGCGATCCGAGACGACGCCGGGGCGCGCTGGCGGTTCGTGGAGCACCGCCAGGACCCACCGCTGCTGCCGCCCGGCACGTCGTGGATGCAGGGCGCCGCCGGGATCGCCGCGTTCCTCCTGCGCCTGGCCAGGGTGCTCGATCACGGGCTGCGCGCCCCGGTCGTCGATCGCCCCGACCAGTGGTGGGCCGTCCCCGCCGAGGTCCGCACCGTCCATCGCGGCCACCACCCGGTCTGATGTCACCAGCCCGTCGGGCAGGCCCGGACCTGCGTCCCTATCGCGCCCCCGCGGCCGCGGTGAGGCGGATCAGCCGCACCGGGTCGGTCTCGTCGAGCTCGGCCACGGCCTCCCGGGACTTCACGAAGTCCGAGAAGGTCCGGTAGCCGAGCGCCTTCTCGCTGAAGGACGGGTCCATGCGCTTCATCTGGTTCTTCACCGCGGAACTGTGCAGCCACTCGGCGTCGTCCTTCTCGTGGCCGAGCCGCAGCGCCCGCTCCAGGAGTCTGGTCGCCACCTCCTGCGGGTCCTCGGGCTCGAGACCGCTCTCGTCGTTCGCGGTGGACGCCGGCCGCCGGCCGCGTCGCGCCCCCTGCTGGGACGGCGCGGGGCCGGTGGGCTCCTCAGCTCCGGCCTCTGGCCCGGCCTCGGTCGCCGTCTCGGTCCTGGCCGCCCGGGTGGCCGAACGCGGCACGGCATCGGCGGGGGTGATGCCGGGCAGCGCGTCATAGGTGACGAGCTCGTCGCAGGCCGCGGCCAGGGACTTGCTGGTCGACCCGGCCACTCCCACGCCCACCACGTACCGGCCGAGGCGCCGGCAGCGTTGGGCCAGGGCGATGTAGTCCGAGTCGCCGGCCACGATCACGACGTGGGTCAGGTCGGGGAGCCGGAACATGTCCTCCACCGCGTCGACCGCCAGGCGGATGTCGGCGCCGTTCTTGGCGTACGCGGCAGCGGGGAAGAGCTGCACGAGGTCCACCGCCCGGCTGACGAGCTGCCCCCGGTAGTCGGCGTTGATCTGCGCGGACCAGTCCGCATAGGCGCGGGTCAGCACGAGGGTGCCGAACGAGGAGGCGAAATCGATGACCGCGCCGATGTCCACCGTGGCCTGGCGCAGCTTCTCGGCGACCTCGGGATCGGCCGACTTCTCGCCCCGGTCGAAGCCGCGCGCCCGGTCACGCTGGAACTGGCCCCGGCCGTGGACCTGGTCGTAACGGGAGATCACGATGTTGTCGAAGTCGATGTAGACGGCGACGCGGGTGACGCCGGGGTCGGTCATGGGCGGTCATCGGGTCGAGGGGCTCTCATGGGGTCAGTCTGCCGGGGAACCCGAAGCCGCGGCCAGCCGCATCGCGGCGATCACCGGGACCATGCGCGATGGCGGGAGCTCGGCCCCGATCGCCGGTGAGCGGATCGCATTGCGCCGCAGGGTGTTCCGGTGACCGTCAGAACGTGCCCGTGATCCTGAACGTCTCCCCGCCGTTGGTGTTGAACACCTCCGCGACGTTGTCGACGTCCCGGTAGTCCCTGCAGAAGATGACGTACTCGTAGCTGGCGCCCAGCCCCGGAACGCTGACCTCGGCGCGCCAGATCTCCCGATCACCCTCGAACCGCTGGAACCGGGCAAGACCCTCGCGCGGGGTCGCCCAGAAGTCGCTGGTGTAGGTGAGGCCGGCGACGTGCGCGGGACCCTTGTTCCGAACGGCGAAGTCGACCGTCAGGCGGGTGGACTGCCCGCCCTGATTGGCGACGTTCGTCGCCGAGTGGTGGATGAA
The DNA here is from genome assembly GCA_049283855.1 of Kineosporiaceae bacterium. GTDB lineage: Bacteria > Actinomycetota > Actinomycetes > Actinomycetales > Kineosporiaceae > JADJPO01. The sequence continues at coordinate 3,073 of JBAPWU010000693.1, read as the reverse complement.
GTCGATGCTGGTCGCGGATCTCATGTGGCGATCTCCCATGGCTCGTGTCGACTGGATGCGAGCGCGTCGTCGCGCTCGCTCACTCTGCTGTAGAGCGTTCGGAACGGGATCGGATACTCGCCGGGGCGAGCTGTTCGAGCACCGATTCGCGAGTCGGGTGGGTCAGGGACGAGGATGACCAGTCCGTCGCCGGCGTCCCGAGGGCGCCGGCCCGAACCTGGAGGGGCACGCATGACTGCAGACGCCGGAACCGGATCCGCCGACATGACCTACCTGGAAGACCTCGGGTCGCTGGTCGAGGTCAGTGCCGAGGCCACCGTGTCACGCACCGTGCTCAAGGCCGAGGGCGTCCGGCTCGTGCTCTTCTCCTTCGACGCCGGTCAGGAACTCAGCGAGCACACCGCTGCGATGCCGGTGCTGCTGCAGGTGCTCGACGGGCGGTTGACGGTCGGCGCCGGGGGCCGTTCGGTCGAGCTGAACCCCGGCGGAGTCATCCACCTGCCGGCCCGCCTGCCGCACACCGTGGTCGCCCTGACGCCGAGCCGACTCCTGCTGACCATGCTGGATCCCAGGGCCCGCCCCTGACCGACGTCCCGCCCCGGCCGGGGGATCAGGCCGGCACGCAGGTCGGCGACGCCGAGGGGACTGCGGCACTGGCCGAGGCGCCGGCTTTGGCCGATGGCTTCAGTTTGAAGGTCGTCCCGAGCACGAGGTCGACGTCGGTGCCCGGCCGCTCGTCCTGCGCGAAGGTGACCGGCCCGGCCACGACGGCGGCCACCGTCCTGGCCGCCAGTTCGCCGTTGGCGCCGTGGCGGATCACCGCCATCGTGGTCATCGGCGTCTTCTGCGGGTCGTTCGCCGGGCTGGTCGGCACCCGGAAGCCACGCTTCTGCAGCTCGCGGGCCACGGTCAGCGCCAGACCGTTGCGCGAGGAGGCGTTGTAGACGTTCACGCTGGTGTCGCGGGCGGCCTGAAGGGTCGGCGCCACCGTCGGGCAGGTCGGCAGGGGCGTGGGCTTGCCGCTGCCCACAGGCAGGCTCACTTTGCCGAAGTAGGCGGCCAGAGCGAGCAGCCCGAGCAGCAGGATCACCGCGAAGAAGGCCAGGAAGGTCAGCGTCTGGCGGCGCTGGCGCCGGCTCACGCCGGCCGCCCGTGTCCCGGCCCGGGTGGTGTCGGCGAGCGGGAACACCGGGTCCGCCCCTGCTGCCGTGCCGGGCGGGCCGTGCGAGGCGTCCGGGCCGGGACGCGCCGCGTCCGGCTCGTCGTCCTCGACTCCTGGCAGGCGAATCTCCTCGGTGTGCCAGGAGTCGCCGCCGTCCTCGAATCGCGCGCCCATCTGGGCAGGATCGACCGCGGCGGCGCCGGAGTCCAGCCGACCCGCGGGTCAGTCCTCGATCTTCAACACTCGTGCGTGCAGCATGGGGCGCTGGCCCAGGGCCGCCCGGACGGCGCGGTGCAGCCCGTCCTCCAGGTAGAGGGTGCCGCGCCACTGCACCACGTGGGCGAACAGGTCGCCGTAGAACGTCGAGTCCTCGGAGAGCAACTGGGTCAGGTCGAGGGTCGTGCGGGTGGTGACCAGATCCTCCAGACGCACCTGGCTCGGCGGCACCCGGGACCAGTCCCGTGCCGTGGTGTACCCGTGCTCGGGGTAGGGCCGGTGATCACCCACGGCTTTGAATATCACCCGAGGCAGTCTACGGATCGGACGGGTTAGGCTGCGCGAGCACAGACCAGACCCATCCACGGGAGCCCCGCCATGGCTACAGCAGCCGACAGTGCCGACATCGTTGCGACGGTCACCCAGGGGTATGCCTTCACCGGCCCGGTGCTCGAGCTCGGCGCGCTGCTGGTGGACGGCGAACCCGTGGTCGGCGCCCAGGTGCGCGTGCCGCTGGGCATGCTGAACCGGCACGGGCTGGTCGCCGGCGCCACCGGCACCGGCAAGACCAAGACCCTGCAGGTGATGGCCGAGCAGCTCTCCGCCAACGGCGTGCCGGTGTTCATGGCCGACATCAAGGGTGACCTGTCGGGGATCTCCCAGCCGGGCCAGCCGAGCGAGAAGCTGACCGCACGCACCGCCAGCATCGGTCAGGCCTGGGCGGCGACCGGGTTTCCGGTCGAGTTCCTGGCCCTGGGCGGGCAGGGCGTGGGGGCACCGGTGCGGGCCACGATCACCTCCTTCGGCCCGACCCTGCTGGCCAAGGTGCTCGACCTGAACGAGACCCAGTCCTCCTCGCTGGCCCTGGTGTTCCACTTCGCCGACAAGGCCGGCCTGGCCCTGCTCGACCTGAAGGACCTGCGCGCCGTCATCCAGTACCTGATCTCCGAGGACGGCCAGGCCGACCTGGAGGGCCTGGGCGGGTTGAGCAAGGCCACCGCCGGGGTGATCCTGCGCGAGCTGATCGCCTTCTCCGACGCCGGGGCCGAGGTGTTCTTCGGCGAGCCCGAGTTCGACACCCGGCACCTGCTGCGGACGGCGCCCGACGGCCGGGGGATGATCACCTGCCTCGAGCTGCCCGCCGTCCAGAGCAAGCCCGCCCTGTTCTCGACCTTCCTGCTCTGGATGCTCGCGGACATGTTCCACGACCTGCCCGAGGCCGGAGACCTGGACAAGCCCAAGCTGGTCTTCTTCTTCGACGAGGCGCACCTGCTGTTCAAGGACGCCAGCAAGGCCTTCCTCGACCAGATCACTCAGACCGTGCGGCTGATCCGCTCGAAGGGGGTCGGGGTCTTCTTCGTCACCCAGACCCCGAAGGACGTCAACGCAGATGTGTTGGCGCAGCTGGGAAACCGCGTGCAGCATGCGCTGCGCGCCTACACCCCGGACGACGCCAAGGCGCTCAAGGCGGCGGCGTCCACCTTCCCGAACTCCAGCTACGACCTCGAGGAGCTGCTCACCCAGCTCGGCATCGGCGAGGCGATCATCACCGTGCTCTCCGAGCGCGGCGCGCCGACCCCGGTGGCGTGGACCCGGCTCCGGGCCCCGCAGTCGCTGATGGGTCCGGCGCCGGCCGAGGCGATGACCGCCGAGGTGAACGCCTCCCCGCTGAACGCCGAGTACGGCACCCCGTTG
>JBAPWU010000692.1:0-5587 GCA_049283855.1 Kineosporiaceae bacterium | reverse complement strand
AATCGGTCGCGCTGTACGACCCGGACGACGTCGTCGGCCGCGTGGTCGGCGCGGCCACCCGGGCCCGGGTGCGGGCCGAGAACCTTCCCCATGCCGCCACGGCCGTGCTGGTCCGGCGCAGCGACGGACGCCTCCTGGTGCACCGCCGGTCCGAGGCCAAGGACTTGTGGCCGGGCGCGCACGACGCCGCCTGTGGCGGCGTCGTCCTGGCCGGGGAGAGCCCGGACGAGGCGGCCCGCCGTGAGCTGGCCGAAGAGGTGGGGATCGACGGCACCACGCTGCGCCCGCTGCTGACCAGCTGGTACCGCGACCAGGACGCCCACTACCTGGCGCATGTGTACGAGGCGGTGTGGGACGGCGGGATCACCGTCGGCAACGGGGAGGTGGCGGCGGCCTGGTGGCAGCCGGAGAGCGAGCTGCGGGCCCGCCTGGCCGAGCCGGACTGGCCCTTCGTCCCCGACACCCGCCGGCTGCTCGGTCTGCTCGCCGAACCCGAGCCCGACCCGGGGCCGTGGCCTGCCGGTGCCCTGGTGGTGTTCCGGTTCGGCCGCCTCGGACGCACCTCCTTCGCCCGCCTCGGAACGGTGCTCGAGGACGGCCCCGGGGGTCTGCTGCTGTGGATCTCCCACGGCTCACCGACGGTCAGGCAGGTGCTCGCCGACGGACGCGATCTGCGCCAGGCACCGCTCGACCGGCGAGGCTCGGATCCCCGGGTCCGCCGGATGGGCAGCTGGTGGGGGCACGGGATGTCCCTGCACGTGCCGCCCGAGCCGAACGGATGGTCCGTCTGGTCGTTCTTCGACGACGACGGGGTCTTCCAGGGGTGGTACGGAAACCTCGAGGCACCCCAGGTACGCCGGCGGACAGCGCTGGGCACCTACCTGGTCGACACCGCCGACCGGGCCCTGGACGTCTGGGTGCCGCTGGTCGAGGGTCTCCCCGCGCCGCAGTGGAAGGACGAGGACGAGTTCGCAGCCTTCACCGGGCTTGCGGGCCGCTGGAGCGCGGCGCAGGCAGTGTCGATCCGGGCGGACGGCGAGCGCCTGTTCGCGCTGGCCGCGGCCGGCCGGCCACCCTTCGACGGCCGGCGGACGACTCCGCCGAACCCTCTGCCCCCTGCTCCGTCGTTCCCCGCCGACTGGGATCTGCCCCACGTCGCCGGCCCATGACGGCTGTCGGCGATCGCGGCCGACGGGTTCCCGCTAGGCGAACCGGCAGGAGCCGGCGTGGCCGTGCTCCAACGTGCACATGCGCCCGGTGGCCAGATGCACCTGGGCGCAGCCGCCGGCCTCGGCCACCTGTTCGTCGACCGAGGCGTTGTGCACTTCCCGTCGATCATCGGGCGGATCGGGTGAGCTCATGGTGGAGTCCTTCCCTGTCGAGGTCCTGGTCCTCACGTGAGCAGCCACGGCAGCACGATGATGTCGCTCGTGGCGGCGATTCCTGGGAGCGGAATCCCGGTGAGCCTCGCGGGGTCTGGGCCAGGCCGGCGAGGACGTGTTCGCCCTCACTGGCCGTGAACACACGAATCCACCAAGAGAACGCCCTTCCTGCGCCGGCGTCAACCCTGGGCGGTGAACACCGTCGATCCACGGCGGAGAAGCCGGCTCGATCGAGGGGCTGGGCGTAGTCTTGAGGGTACTGGGAGCATCCCGCGTGTTGGTGACAGGGCTGGCGCCGTCCTCGGCGAACGACGTAGGGGTCGCCCTGCGACCGGAACGGACGACGTGGCCTCATGAGGTCAAGCCCGCACGCTCACCCCCTGGCCGAACACAGTGCCGGACGAATCGCCGACGGTGACGTCAACGCCCGCGACGCCGGAACCCGGCGACCCGAGCAGCCGGACGACGAGGCGGTGACGACCCGGAGACTCGAGGCGATCACTGCCTATGAGCGGGCTTGGTCACTCGTGGACGAGGAGGCCATCCGGGCTGACCTGGAGCGGTGCTGGACGGCGAGCAGCATGCACGTCAATCCCTTCACCGACACCGTCCGGGGCATCGACGGGCTGACGCAACTCATCCTCGACTTCCCGGCCATGTTCCCGGGAGCAACCTTCCGGCTGTCCAGCCTCCCCGACATCCACCACGACGTCGCCCGGTTCTCGTGGCGGCTGAGCTCCACCGAACGCATTCGGATCCTGGGCCGCGACTTCGGATGCTCGGTCGAGGGCGTCGACTACGTGCAGTTCGATCCGGACCACCGCATCCGGCAGGTCATCGCCTTCTACGGGCCGCTCACCCCCAAACTCACCGCACCCCCGTCCTGAACCGCGGCGTCCTGCCCGGGACCGGAGACCTGGAGACCCGCAGGGTTCCGAGGGTCAGAGGTACTGGCCGGTGTTGGCGACCGTGTCGATGGTGCGCCCCGGCTCGGTGCCCTGCTTGCCCTGGATGATGGTGCGGATGTAGACGATCCGCTCACCCTTCTTGCCCGAGATCCGCGCCCAGTCGTCGGGGTTGGTGGTGTTGGGCAGGTCCTCGTTCTCCTTGAACTCGTCGACGCAGGCGGCCATCAGGTGGTCGAGCCGGATCCCCCGCTGGCCGGTGTCCAACAGATCCTTGATCGCCATCTTCTTCGCCCGGTCGACGATGTTCTGCACCATCGCGCCGGAGTTGAAGTCCTTGAAGTACAGGATCTCCTTGTCCCCGTTGGCATAGGTGACCTCGAGGAACTGGTTCTCCTCGGTCTCGGTGTACATCCGCTCCACGGTGCGCAGGATCATCGCCTCGACGGTGGCCTTCGGCGAGCCGCCGTTGGCGGCCAGGTCGTCGGCGTGCAGGGGCAGGTCGTCGGTCAGGTACTTGGTGAAGATGTCGGTGGCCGCCTCGGCGTCCGGCCGCTGGATCTTGATCTTCACGTCGAGCCGGCCGGGCCGCAGGATGGCCGGGTCGATCATGTCCTCCCGGTTGGAGGCGCCGATCACGATCACGTTCTCCAGCCGCTCGACACCGTCGATCTCACTGAGCAGCTGGGGCACGATCGTGGTCTCGACGTCGCTGCTCACCCCCGAGCCGCGGGTGCGGAACAGGGAGTCCATCTCGTCGAAGAACACCACCACGGGCGTGCCCTCGGAGGCCTTCTCACGGGCCCGGGCGAAGATCAGCCGGATGTGCCGCTCGGTCTCCCCGACGTACTTGTTCAGCAGCTCGGGGCCCTTGACGTTGAGGAAGTAGCTCTTGGCCTCCTTGAGCCCGAGCGCCTCCGCCGCCTTCTTGGCCAGCGAGTTCGCGACCGCCTTGGCGATCAGCGTCTTGCCGCACCCGGGCGGGCCGTAGAGCAGGATGCCCTTCGGCGGCTTCAAGCCGTGCTCGCGGAACAGGTCGGGGTGCAGGAACGGGAGCTCGACGGCGTCACGGATCTGCTCGATCTGGGCCGCCAGCCCGCCGATGTCCTCGTACTCGATGTCGGGGACCTCTTCGAGCACCAGTTCCTCGACCTCGGCGCGCGGCACCTTCTCGAAGATGAACCCCGAGCGCGACTCCATCGTGTAGGCGTCGCCGACCCGCATCTTGGCCCCGATCAGCGGCCCGGCCAGGTACACCACCCGCTCCTCGTCGGCGTGCGCGACGACCAGGGCGCGATCGTCGTCCAGCACCTCCTTGAGCACGACGATCTCGCCGACCCGGTCGAAGTCGCGGGCGGCGACCACGTTGAAGGCCTCGTTGAGCATGACCTCCTGGCCGGGCCGCAACGATCCGGGCTCCACCGACGGGCTCAGCCCGACTCTCATCTTGCGACCCGAGGTGAAGATCTCGACCGTGCCTTCGTCGTCCTCGCCGTCGCCCGGCATGCCGATCACGACGCCGAAGGTGTTCGGCGGCTGGGCCAGCCGGTCCACCTCGGACTTGAGCGCGATGATCTGATCGCGGGCATCGCGCAGGGTGGAGGCGAGCCGGTCGTTCTGCGAGGCGAGCTGGGCAACCTGGGTCTGCAGCCGCGCCACCTGCTCCGGACCGTTCTCGGATCCTGGGTCGCGCATTCCGTCGTTCCCGCCCATCGTGGCCCTCCCGTCACTACTCGTCGAGCAGTTCGACCCTAACCCCGCTGCGGCACGGGCCGCCTCATGACAAGGCGGCCGAACGTCGAGTCCGTTCTCGTCGTTCGTCCGCCGGTCCCTGAGGGCACACGACCATAACCCGGGCAGGGCGGGGACAGCCAGAGCGATCAGCTGTGGGCAGGGCCACCCTCGGTCTCGACCGGGACCTCGACCAGGGCCTCGACCGTGGTCTCGACCGGGGTCTCGAGCACCTCCGCGGGGCGGACGCCGCGCACCGTGCGGCGGACCTTCTTGTCCGAGACCGGCCGCTCCCCCAGGTCCTGGGGGCTCCACTGCCCGTCGCCGTCGCCGGTCCACTCCTGCCAGGCCGTCTCGGTCTGCTCGCTCGCCTCCCTGGTGGTACCGGCCGGACGGCGCCGGCGCAGCGGGGCGGCGACTCCGCCGGCCAGCCTCCGGCTGGTCACGAGGAACCCGGTATGGCCGACCATGCGGTGCTGCGGCCTGACGGCCAGACCCTCCAGGTGCCAGCCGCGCACCATCGACTCCCAGGCGGCGGGCTCGGTGTACCGGCCGTCGGCGCGCAGCGCCTCGGCCACCCGGGACAACTGCGTCGCCGTGGCCACGTAGCAGATCAGTACCCCACCCGGCACCAGCACCTGGGCCACGGCGTCCAGGCACTCCCATGGCGCGAGCATGTCCAGCACGACCCGGTCGATGCTGTCCGGCTCGACGGCGGCGTCCGGGCCGGTCAGGCCCTCGACCAGGTCGGCCACGGTCAGCTGCCAGGCCGGGTGGGGCCCTCCGAAGAAGGTCTCCACGTTGGCCCGGGCGATCTGGGCGAACTCGGCCCTGCGCTCGAAGGAGTGCACCCGCCCGCAGTCCCCGACGGCGCGCAGCAGGGACATGGTCAGCGCCCCCGACCCGACGCCTGCCTCGACCACGCGGGCCCCCGGGAAGACGTCGCCCATCGCGATCACCTGGCCGGCATCCTTGGGGTAGACCACGGCGGCGCCGCGCGGCATCGAGAGCACGTAGTCGGCCAGCAGCGGTCGCAGCGCGAGGTAGTCGATGCCGGCGGTGTTGCGCACCACCCACCCCTCGGGGCGACCGATCAGCTCGTCGTGGTGGAACAGGCCGCGGTGGGTGTGGAACTGGCCACCGGGGGTCAGCGTGATGGTGTGCAGGCGTCCCTTGGGGTCGGTCAGCTGAACCCGGTCCCCGGCACGCAGCGGCCCCCGCCGACCTGCCGCGCCGGTCGGTTCTGTGGAGGTCATGGCCGGGCAGTCTATGGGGTCGCCGTCGTGCGGCACCGACCGTGCGGCCCGCCGCTGGGTGGGAGGGTCAGGCGCGCCTGCCGGTCAGGGAGTCGGCGACGTCGTTCGCGAGCAGGACGCCGACCACGGCGCCGCCGTCGTCGAGCACGGCGAACTCGTGATGGGCCCGGTGCTGCAGATACGTGATCAGCTGCTCGCCGGCCAGAGCGTGCGGCACGATCGCCCCGGCCGGCAGGGCCCGGGAGACGGCCAGCGCCGCGGTCACCTCCAGCCGTTCGCGCGGCACCGCGGCGATCGCGGTGGCATCCAGGAC
>JBAPWU010000691.1:0-9874 GCA_049283855.1 Kineosporiaceae bacterium | reverse complement strand
GGGCCGTCGTGCTGGTCGGGGGGGTCCTGGCGGGCCAGGTCCTGCTGACCGTGGCGTTCCGCCGTGGCACGCCGCAGGGCGGGAGCGGCGCGGTCACCGGCCCGGTCTCCGCGATGTACGTCGTGTCCACGCTCTGGCCCGCCGCGGCCGGTCTGGCCTGGCTCGGCGACCAGCTCCACCCCGGCCGGGAGGCGTTCGCCGCCATCGGCGTCGTCCTCGCCCTGACCGGCACCACCCTGCTCACTGCCCACGCGACGTGACCCGAACCGGCTCATGCTCCGCCGGAGTACACGTTCAAGGCCTGTCGGACCCCGGAACACATCCTCCGCGGAGCATGAGCCGGGTCGGTCAGTAGCGGTAGTGATCGGGCTTGTAGGGGCCCTCGACGGGCACCCCGATGTACTCGGCCTGCGCCTTGGTGAGCTCGGTGAGGCGGACGCCGAGAGCATCCAGGTGAAGCCGGGCCACCTTCTCGTCGAGGTGCTTGGGCAGCACGTGCACCGTGCGCGCGTACTCCTCGGGCCTGGTGAACAGCTCGATCTGGGCCATCACCTGGTTGGTGAACGAGTTCGACATCACGAAGCTCGGGTGCCCGGTGGCGTTGCCCAGGTTCAGCAGCCGACCCTCGGAGAGCACGATCACGCTGTGCCCGTCCGGGAAGCGCCACTCGTGCACCTGCGGCTTGATCTCCGTCTTGACGATCCCCGGCACCCTGGCCAGCCCCGCCATGTCGATCTCGTTGTCGAAGTGCCCGATGTTGCCGATGATCGCCTGGTGCTTCATCCGGCCCATCTGCTCGGCACTGACCACGTCCTTGTTCCCACTCGCAGTGATCACGAAGTCACACCGGTCGATCACCTCGTCCAGGCGCACCACCTCGTAGCCGTCCATCGCGGCCTGCAGGGCGCAGATCGGGTCGACCTCGGTGACCAGCACCCGGGCCCGCTGCCCGCGCAGGGACTCGGCGCAGCCCTTGCCCACGTCGCCGTAGCCGCAGACCACGGCCACCTTGCCGCCGATCAGCACGTCGGTGGCCCGGTTGATCCCGTCGATCAGGGAGTGCCGGGTGCCGTACTTGTTGTCGAACTTCGACTTGGTCACCGCGTCGTTGACGTTGATCGCCGGGAACAGCAGCGTGCCCGCGGCGGCGAACTCGTACAGCCGGTGGACGCCGGTCGTGGTCTCCTCGGTCACGCCCTTGATCTGGGCGGCCACCCGGGTGAAGCGCTGCGGGTCGGCCGTCAAAGAGCGGCGCAGGGTGTCCAGAACGACCTTCCACTCCTCGGGGTCGTTCTCGGCCGCGGTCGGGACGGCGCCCGCCGCCTCGAACTCGACGCCCTTGTGCACGAGCATGGTGGCGTCGCCACCGTCGTCCAGGATCATGTTCGGCCCGGTGCTGCCGGCGGCGTCGGCCGGCCAGGCGAGCGCCTGCTCGGTGCACCACCAGTACTCGGGCAGCGTCTCGCCCTTCCAGGCGAAGACCGGCACGCCGGCCGGGGCCTCGACGGTGCCGTTCGGCCCGACGACCACCGCGGCGGCCGCGGCGTCCTGGGTGGAGAAGATGTTGCACGAGCACCAGCGCACCTCGGCGCCGAGCTCGACCAGGGTCTCGATCAGGACGGCCGTCTGCACGGTCATGTGCAGCGAGCCGGTGATCCGGGCACCACGCAGCGGCTTGGACGCACCGAACTCGGCGCGCAGGGACATCAGGCCGGGCATCTCGTGCTCGGCGAGGCGGAGCTCGTGCCGGCCGGCAGCGGCCAGGGACAGGTCGGCGACCTTGAAGTCGAACGTCATCGGAATACCTCTTCGGGTGGGGTCTCGGAGCGTGTCAGGGATGGGTGAGCGCAGGCGGAACGGGCACTCACCCCGGCGCGGCCCCTCTGGGCCCGCGGCATCACCGACGCCGGACAATGGCTCAACTCTAACCTGTCGAGCCCGCAACCCGCGGTGGGCAACAATCGGCGGCGTGACCTCGGCCCCGGCACCCGCGCTCCTGAACGGGTTGATCGCGGGCCTGGGAGTGGCCCTGCCGCTCGGCGCGATCTCGGTGCTGCTGCTGCATGAGGCGTTCGTCCACGGCTGGCGGCCCGCCGCCGCCGGAGCGACCGGGGTCGCCCTGGTCGACCTGATCTACGCCGGGTCCGCAGTCACCGCCGGGGCCGCGATCACCGCCGCCCTCGCCGGCCACGAGCAGGCCGTGCGGCGGGTCGGAGCGGTGATCCTCACCGTGGTCGCCGTGCACGGAATGCTGGGCGTGCGTCGTCCGGCCGCGCTCACGGCCACGGCGGACGACGCCCGCGCGCCGATCGCCGTCCTGACCCGGTTCATCGGGCTCACCGCGGTGAACCCGCTCACCGCCGTCTACTTCGCCGTCCTGGCCACCGGGCTCGCGGTGACCGGTCTGCGCGCGGGGGTGGCGTTCGTTCTGGGGGTCTTCCTGGGTTCGTGGGCATGGCAGCTCGCCCTGGTCGGGGCCGGGGCCCTGGCCGGTGAGCGGCTGCCGGCCGGGGTGCGGACGGCGGTCAGCCTGCTCGGGTACGCGATCGTGCTCGGATACGCCGTCAGGCTGGCGGTGGGCTGAGCTCCGCCCGGTCCCCGCGCCGGCGATGCCAGATGACCAGCGCGGCGACGGCGACTAGGACGGTGACCACGGCGGCACCGCGACCGATCACCCGCTCCACCACGTGGTAGGAGTTCCCGGCGAGGTAGCCGACCAGGCAGAACGTGATCCCCCAGACGAGGCCGCCGATGGCGTTGAAGGTCAGGAAGCGCGGGTAGGGCATCCGGCTCACGCCGGCCAGCCCGGGCATCACGGCGCGCAGGAACGCGGTCCAGCGGCCGAGGAACACCGCCGACCCGCCCCGGGTGCGCAGGAACTCCCGGGCACCGTCGAGCCGACGTTGGTGCGGCCGGAGCGGGGCGAGGCCGAGCAACTGGTCGCCGTAGCGACGGCCGACCTCGTAGCCGACGCTGTCGCCGACGACCGCGGCCAGGACGACCAGCCCGGCGAGCAGCCAGACGGAGATCACCTGCTGCGAGGCGAGCACTCCCCCGAGCACCACGGCGGTCTCGCCCGGCAGCACGAAGCCGACGAACACGGCGGCCTCGCCGAACACCAGCAGCCCGATCACCAGGTAGGCCAGATTCGGTGACAGATGGAGGATGGGCTGCAGCACGTTGCTCACCCGGGCACGGTACCTCGCGGTGCCCTCCGCCGCGCCCACGCGATCACGTCGCTCGGCCCCTCGGCCGTCATCCGCTCAGCCCGGTCAGCCGCGATCCAGGATCAGGGCCAGCGCTGCACCGACGACGAGCACGGGTACCGCCCACCGGACGTAGCCGACCCAGGGCGGGGTGACGAACGGCTCGCGGCCGGTCCGCGGGTCGATCACCCGGTCGGTCGTGGTCCCCCCATCCAGCCGGCGTCCGCCGAGCCACGGAAGCCAGACCGCCGCCAGGACGATCACGCCGACCAGGACGAGAACGGCGCCGGGCATGCGCAGCACCGCTCCCGGCAGCAGGAGCGGGGCCGCGCCGCCGACGCCGATCCCGACGGCGAGGAGCAGCGCCAGCGGCCACCGGCGCCCGCCGCCGAGCAGCAGCGGCATGGCGCCCACGAACGCCCAGCTGATGACGGCGACCACCAGCGCGACCACGAGTGAGCCGACCGTGAGCACCCCGGGCTCGGCGTGTGCCGCTCCGTCTACTCCGGACAGGAGGGCGTTGGCACCGACCACCGTGCCGGCACCCAGCACGGCGGCCTGCACCGGGCGCGTCGGCCGCGATCGCGTGAGCAGTCCGACCAGGCTGTCCGCATAGGCGACGGGCTCACCGAAGGCCTGCTCGGGCTCGTCGCCGCTCTCGGCGCAGTGGGCGTCCACCTGGGCCAGGGCATCACCGATGGCGGCGCCGGACACATCACGCAGCCGCAGCTGCAGCAGGAACGCGTCGCGCCACGGGTCCATCAACGGCCGGGAGCCGATGCCTCTCATGACACCTCCAGGGTGTGCTCGGGCCGGACGAGAGCCGACACCGTGCGGGTGAATTCGTCCCACGACCTGGCGCGCCGGGTGAGCTCGCGACGGCCCTCTGCGGTGATCGCGAACACCTTGCGGCCCGGGCCTCCCTCACCCGCCTGCCAGGACGCCGTGACCAGGCCGTCGACCTCGAGCCGGGCCAGCAACGGGTAGAGGGTGCCCCCCTTGACCTGGCCGAGGCCGGCTGCGCTCAGCTGCTGGGCAATCGCGTAGCCGTGCGCGCCTGCGCCGTCCAGGATCGCCAGCACGCCCAGTTCGAGCACGCCTCGCAGCCACTCGCCGGGCCAGCGCACGTCGTCCACGACTAGATGGTATGACTATTTAGTCAGCGTGTCTATGTACTAAGCCCGAACGGCGTCCACCACGGGCGACCTGGCTCGCTGAGCGGTCCACGGGTGTGCAGTTGTCTGCGGAATCCCCCGTTCATTCCACCGGGAATCGCACACCGGCCGAGCCTTGATGGCTTGGGCTCCTCGTGCCGGACTCCTCGCCGCCGGGTCTCGCAGCCGCGGCGTCCATGATCACGAGCGCGCTGAGCGGCGTTACGCCCACGCGGCGCGGGCACGGCGTGACATCGTGCCCGCCAGACGGGCACCGTGTGACATCGTGCCCGTCAGGGGGTGCGGTCGATGTCGGGCTCCAGGTAGATCACGCGGGCGATGGGCACGGCGGACCGCACGCGCACCTCGGCGTCGTCGATGATCTGGGCGACGTCGCAGGCCATGCGCAGCGCCCCGACCGCGATCTTGGCCGCGACCAGCAGCTCGTCCGGGCCGAGGTGCAGCGTCTTCATGTGAATGATCCGCTCGACCCCACCGCCGACCAGCGCCGCCTCGATCGCCTCGACGTCCTGGCGCGTGCCGCTCTCCCCGACCAGCAGCGAACTCATCTCGATCGCGAGGATCACGGCCACCACCACCAGCAGCACGCCGATCAGGGCGGTGCCGAAGGCGTCCCAGCGTCCGTTGCCGGTGAGCAGTGTGAGTCCCACCCCGACCAGGGCGAAGGCCAGGCCGAGCAGGGCGGCGAGGTCCTCGAGCAGCACCACGGGCAGCTCGGGTGCCTTGGCGGTCCGGACGAACTCGATCCAGCTGCGTCCGGCCCGCACGTGGTTGGACTCACCGATCGCGGTCCTGAACGAGAACGACTCCAGCCCGATCGCCACGACCAGCACGACCAGCGGCACCCACCACCAGCGGCCCTCGATCGGCTCCGGGTGCTGCCACTTGTGGAACGCCTCGTACAGGGCGAACAGCCCGCCGACGCTGAACAGCACGATCGAGACCACGAACGCGTAGACATAGCGCTGCCGGCCGTACCCGAACGGATGATCCGGCGTGGCCTGCTTGCTCGCCCGTCGTCCACCGATCAGGAGCAGCAGCTGGTTGCCCGAGTCGGCCAGGGAGTGGACGGACTCGGCCAGCATCGAGCTGGACCGGGTGAGCAGGAAGGCGACGAACTTCGTCGCGGCGATCCCGAGATTGGCGATCAGGGCCGCGACGATGGCACGAGTGCCGCCTTCGGTGGACATGCAGCTCCTTGTTCGGCGGCCGAGCTCAGCGGGTCCGGTCGCGCAGGTCGGCGACGTGGGGCGAGGTCAGCGGGTCCAGCCCCGCGGCCAGGGCGAGGTAGGTGGCGGCGAAGTCGGTCAGCGAGACCAGGTCGGCGAACCGCTCCAGCGGGTGCCCCGGCTCGGCGCTCACCTCGGTGACCCGCACCCCCGCCTCCTGGGCGGTCACCCGGACGGCGTCCGCGGTCCGGGAGGTGACCAACCAGGTGCCGTCGGGGCGGTCCACGCTCGGCTCGGCATCGCGCAACAGCAACAGCCGCAGGGCGATCCGGCCCGGCCCGGCCAGGAACGGGTCGGCGAACACGTCGTCGTCGCTGCGCGCCGCGAACGGACCGCCGAAAGTGGCCACCACATCACCGGCGTCGTCCGGGAGGGCGCCACGCATCGCCGGCACCCGGGCGGTCCGCGCCAGCATGGCCACGGCCCGGCTGGCCGCGACCCCGGTCACGTCGCCGTCTCCGAGCACCACCGGCACGCAATCGGCCAGGTCGAGGGCGAGGGACTTGGCGGGGTTGATGAACGCCTCGGACGCCGGGCGGTAGGTCGCCGCGCGGGTGTCGAGCCGATCGGCGACCGCCTCGAGCACGGCGTCGGAGGCATCGGTGAGCCCGACCGCGTACGAGGCGGCGAGCACCGGGGTGAGCAGTGACCACATGCCCATCCGGGAGGCGCGGGCCGCGGGGCTGACCGGTGGCGGCACCGGAACGTGCACCCCGCCGGTGCGTCGGGCGACCTCCTCCAGCGGCGAGCCGGTCATGCCCACGGTGAGCAGTCGCGAACCGCGACGCGCAGCCTCGGCCGCCAGCCCGAGCGGGCCCGGCGCCCGCCCGGACATGGACACCGCGACCACCAGATCGAGCGGTCCCACCCACCCCGGCAGCGGCAGTCCACGGCGCACCGAGACCGGCACCGGCGACCCGCTGCCGGCAAGCATGATCAGCACGTCGCCGACCACCGCGGAGCCACCCAGGCTGGCCACCACGACCGCCCGCGGGCGTCCCTCACCCGTCAACCGGCTGACGTCTGCCTCCTGGGCCGCCCGCAGCGAGGTGCGCACCTGCGCGCCGGCACTGGCCAGGGCGCGCAGGCTGCCCGAGGGGTCGGCCGCGGCCAGGCCCTCCGCGTCGTCCAACAACTGCTCGTCGAGCACCATCGCCGCTACTCCCTGGTCCGGGCGTCGTCCACCAGGAGCACCGGGATGCCGTCGTCCACCCGGTAGGCCAGACGGCAGACGGTGCAGTGGAGTTCGGGGGCACCTGCCTGGTCGGCTCCGTCCCGCAGGACCCCACCGCAGGACGGGCAGCGCAGGATCTCACGCAGCCAGGGTTCGATCGTGGTCACGGGACCATCCTGACCCATCGTCAGCCGTTCCGGACCAGGCTGAGCACTTCGTCGCGCACCTTCTCCATTAGGGCGAGGTCGGCGGCCTCGGCGTTCAGGCGCAGCAGCGGCTCGGTGTTGCTCGGCCGCAGGTTGAACCACCAGTCCGTGCCGATCACCGTGAGCCCGTCGAGGCGGTCGAGGCGCACCCCGTCCCGCCCGGCGAACGCCGCCTCCACCCGGGCGTCGGCGGCGGGCACGTCGTCCACCCTGGAGTTGATCTCACCGCTGGCGACGTAGCGCTGGTACTCGGCCGCCAGCGCCGACAGCGGCCGGACCTGCTCGCCGAGGGCCGCCAGCACGTGCATCGCGGCGAGCATGCCGGTGTCGGCGAACCAGAAGTCTCGGAAGTAGTAGTGGGCCGAGTGCTCCCCGCCGAACACGGCGCGGTGCTCGGCCATCTCCGCCTTGATGTAGGAGTGCCCGACCCGGGTGCGGACGGCGATCCCGCCCGCCTCGGCGATCACCTCGGGAACGGCCCGCGAGGTGATCAGGTTGTGGATCACCGTCGCCTGCCGGCCGGCGGCCCGCTCCTTGCCGATCTCCCGACGGGCGACCAGGGCGGTGACGGCGCTGGGGCTGACCGGTTCACCCCGCTCGTCGATCACGAAGCACCGGTCCGCGTCGCCGTCGAAGGCCAGCCCGAGGTCGGCGCCCTCGCGCACGACGGCCGCCTGCAGGTCGCGCAGGTTGGCCGGCTCGAGCGGGTTGGCCTCGTGGTTGGGGAAGGTGCCGTCGAGCTCGAAGTACAGCGGGACGACGTCGAGCGGCAACGCCGGCAGCCCGGCCGCCGTGCCCAGCACCGCCGGAGTGGTCAGCCCGGCCATGCCGTTGCCGGCGTCGACGACGACCCTGAGCCGGCGGACGGCGGACAGGTCGACCAGCCCGCGCAGGTACCCGGCATACCCGGCGAGCTGGTCCTCGGAGGTGATCGTGCCGGTCGGCTCGTCCGTCGCCCCCGCGGCGCCGTCGAGGAGCTGTTCGGCCCGCTCGCGGATGCGCACCAGGCCGGTGTCGGCGCCGATCGGGCGCGCGCCGGAACGGCACATCTTGATCCCGTTGTAGGCGGCCGGGTTGTGCGAGGCGGTGAACATGGCGCCGGGGGCCTGCAGGGAACCGCTGGCGTAGTAGAGGCCGTCGGTGCTGCACAGCCCGATCAGCACCACGTCGAGCCCGCGCGAGGCGACCCCCTCGGCGAAGGCCCGGGACAGCTCGGGCGAGGAGGGCCGCATGTCGTACCCCACCACCACCCGGCTCACGGGCGGGCCGGCCACCGCGTCGCCGGTCACCTCCTCGGCGAACGCCGTCCCGAGGGCCCGGGTCACCGAGGCGTCGATCTGCTCCCCCACCAGCCCGCGAACGTCGTAGGCCTTCACCACATCACTCAAGGTGCGCACGCACCCGACCCTACCCAGCCGCGGAGCGTGAGCGATTCGGGCGTGCGGGTTCAGAGTTTGCGCGCGCGGTCCAGGACGTCGTCCGGGCTGAGCTCGGAGCCGGCGTGCTGCCACATCCGGTGCTCGCAGCGGTGGCAGGAGGTGAAGTCCACCGGGGTGCCGTCGGTCAGGCTCATCGAGAGCCTGGTGACGTGGCCCGAGCCGCAGGACGGGCAGGAGATCGAGACCCGATGGTCGCGCTGGGTCAATGAGCCGAGCGGGGCGTGCACGACGTCGGCGCGACCGCGGCCGCGTCGTCCGGATCGGGTCGAGGTGCGGGTGGATCGGGTCGGGCGAGCAGGGGTGGGCGCCTGGGCACTGACCGGCATAGGGTGGGTCTCCTCAGCGGACGGGCGCACGGGGAGCGCCGTTCGGGTGACCCCAAGAGCGTCGGTCGATTCGCCGCCCGGGTTGAGCCCTGGGCGTGTCCCGGCGAATCGGGCAGAACCGCTACGCCGAGCGGGCAGGCAACCGAGGGAGCAGCCTCAGTGGGCCGGATCGCGGAGCACCCGCAGGTGACCGCGACGGCCGATCTCGACCGAGGCGCTCTCCCGCAGCAGCCCGGCGGCGATCTCGGGCTCGGGGCGCACCCGCGCCGCCTCGCGCACCGCATCGGCCAGCGCGAGCAGGTCGTCGTGCGAGGGCCCGGCGGGCTCCCGCACGTCGGCGGCGAGCCGCACCACCTCCCAGCCCCGCGGAGCGGTCAGCCGTTCCGCGTGCACGGTGCACAGGTCGTAGCAGTGCGGCTCGGCATAGCTGGCCAGGGGCCCGAGCACCGCCGTGGAGTCCGAGTAGACATAGGTCAGGGTGGCCACCGCCGGGCGGCCACACGCCGTCCGCGAACACTGCCGCACACCAGCCACGCAGCGGACAGTACCGGGCCGGGCCGACCACCCCGGCCTCGGCGCGCCGGATAGCCTGAGTGGCATGTCCACCGGCCGGTCCGATCGCCCGCTCCAGCGGCGCCGCGATCGGCGCGGGCGCGGCCTGCGCGGCCCCCTCCTTCCGCGCACCGTTCCGGCCTGGCGCAGCCGTTCGGACCGGTTCGACGAGAACGTGCTGGACGCCGTCGAGCGGCTCGAGCGGCGCTGGCCGGAGGAACTGGACGGGATCGAGTTCGCGGTCGAGGACGTCCCGCCGTCCGACCCCGCCCCCTGGGAGCACGGCGAGGTCCCCCTGGGCCGCTACTTCCCGGCCCAGGGGGAGTTGCCGCACCGGATCGTGGTCTACCGCCGCCCGGTGGAGACCCGTGCTCCGGACGGGCACGAGTTGCCCGCCCTGGTCCACGACGTGGTGGTCGAACAGGTGGCCCACCTGTTGGGCCTGACCCCCGAGCAGGTCGACCCCCGCTACGGCCGCGACGGCGGTCCCGGGCTCTGAGCCCGAGCGGCGAGCGCTAGCGCAGGCCCATCCGCGGGTCCTCGAGCACCCGCGGCGGGGCCCCGGGC